>NZ_JTLA01000066.1:0-129885 GCF_000799055.1 Ensifer sp. ZNC0028 | reverse complement strand
GAACGCTCAGGCCGCATGACCTGCGGCCTTCACCGGATGCTTACGGGTTTATTGACCGCCCTGCGCACACACAAGTCTGCATGCGTGTCGGGCCGGCGGGCATCCACCGGCCTGACAATTCGGAGCGATAGCACCCAATAGCGTGGGGTGGAAGTTCGTCTTGCGCTGCGGCTACGTCACGGTCTCCTCCTCGGACCGGTCGTAGGACAATGCTTCGTGCTGAGATGTGGCCAATTTTTCGCCGTGTTTGGTGCGCGCGCCAGCGGGTACCCGTCCTCGCATCGAAACGATTGCGGCCGGCGCGTCTCCGTTCTTGTCGGCGCCGAAGTAGATCGTCTGGTGTGGGAAGGGAAGCTCAATCCCCCTGGCGTCGAAGACGCGCTTGACCGCGCCATTAAGTGCGCGACCGACGCTCCATTGCTTACCCGCCAGCGTCTTGATCCGCACGCGGATGATCACGGCGCTGTCGGCGAGCTCCTGGACACCGAACCACTCCATATCGCCGATAATGGCGCCTTTCAGCTCAGGATCCGCGCGCAGTTCCTCGAACGCTACGAACATCGCCTCCCTCGCGTCTTCGACATCCTCTCGATATGCGATGCCGACATCCCCGACGTGATAGGCAAAGTCACGCATCAGGTTCGTCACCATGTCAACGGACGAAAAGGAGATGATGTGATAGGCTCCTTGAACGTCGCGAAGGCTGACGGACCGAATGGTAAGCCGCTCGACAGTTCCAGTCGTGCCACCCACGGTGATGACATCGCCGACATTGATCGCGTTTTCCAACTGTATGAATACGCCATTGATGACGTCTTGCACGAGTTTTTGCGCCCCGAAGCCGATGGCAAGACCGAGCACGCCGGCAGAGGCAAGCAGCGGTGCGATGTCGAGCCCCATCTGAGACAACGAGAACATCAGGGCGATCACGACGATGGCGATCGTGGCGGCGTTTCGCAGGAGCGTCAGGAGCGTCGTCTCGCGCGACGTCGCGACGGTGCCAAAGGCGGGATTAAGCCGATAGTCCACCCAGGAGGTCAGCGCCAACCAGCAAAGATATGCGACGAGCACGATAACCAAGACTGACGCGAGCGCACCGGTGAACGCGAGGCCCAGGCGCGATTGGACGAGGGCGGCCATATCGAAAATGCCAATTGCTGTCAGGACGAAGCCGAGCACCGTTGCCAGAATGACCGTCCGCAGCAGTGTCAAGAAGCGGGGCACGAGACCGTTGACGCGCCGCTCGAGAAGCGGAAGCCTTTGATTTACGTTTTCTGGCAGACTTACGCCCTTCCTCACGGAGCGACCCAACCAATCCGCAAGGACGAAACCGATGATGATGGCGGCGAATGCCTGGGCACTTGCTCCCAGCACCGAAAAAAGCCGCTCCGTCGGTCCGACCAACACCACAAAAAACAGGAAGGCGAAGTAGACGAGCACGGGCCAATGCCAACGCGCCGCGATGAAGCCGAGCCCGCGGTGGCGGGGACTGCCGCCCGGGGTAGCCAAAAGCCACTCCGTAACGGCGCGCCGGTTCATGAGTGTCGCAGAAATCGCGCTGATGAGAGCGACGAGGGCAACGAGCGCGGACACGGCTTGCCCGGAGGCGGCAGATACGGCCTGCGAGAGAATGGGCTGGAGAAGCAACTGGCCATATCCGAGTATACTGATAATCCAGGCAAGGACCCGGCTTGTCCGCCGGGCGGCCTCATCGGAAATCCGGATAAGGCGAAGCTCGCGGACGAAGGGAGACAGTACGGTTCTAACGACAACCTTCGCCAGTTGCACCACGGTGAATGCGTTGAGGTAGAGTGTCTGTTGTATATCCATGCGCCCCAGCTCGCCAAAGACCGTTAGCGCCGCCAGATATCCCGCGCCCCAGGCAACGATGACGATGCCGACGTCAAGGACCGCCGACGCCGTGACCAGGAAGATTTTTTCGAGGAGCCCGGCGGTCAGGGCACGCACCCCGAAGGACCGGTCGATCCGACGGGTGATCAATCTCAGGGTTGCGAAGACGCCGTAGGTGACGGCGATCACGAGCGCAAGGTCACGTATTGCACGCAACAGCACCTCGCCTTCGGCGCCGTTGAGGCTCGAAAACGTCGCTGGCGCTGCCGCCAGTTGGCCGGAGAACACGATCACTGAGGAGATTGCCCTTTCGGCGAATTGGCGCGTCACGTCGGCGATCTGCTTGCCGAGCGAGTCATCCGGCGCAGCAACGGGCGCTTCTTTGTTGCCGACCTTGGCGTTGGCAATCTTCTGCAGCTCATTGAGGAGGGTCTGACGCGTGTTGTCGTCGCGCAGTATATCGATGAGCTCCTGCAGCTTGGCGGCATCAACCGGCTGCTCCTGTGTGGTGCCGGGGGATGCCGGCTGTTGCGCGGAGGCCGGCATGACGCCCGCCCAGACGAGGACGGCGAGAAGGAAGGTCGTGCGTAGCAAGGACAAAATCATGGTCTACACCGTCGCGCGCGTGCCGGGAAACAACAGATCGACGAAACGCGCCGCTGTGGGTTGGGGTTCGTGATTGGCAAGGCCAGGCCGCTCGTTGGCCTCGATGAATACGTATTCCGGTTCGCCGGGGTCTTTGACCATAAAGTCGATACCGACGACGGGTATGTCGATCGCTCGCGCCGCGCGGCACGCAGCAGAGACGAGCTCGGGATGGACGGTGTCGGTAACGTCGCGGATCGACCCGCCCGTATGGAGATTGGCCGCCCCGCGCACGGTAACTTCACGTCCTTCCTCAAGAACTGTTCCAAGATCGAGCTCCTGTTCGGCGAGGCAACGATCCGTTTCTCGATCGAGCGGAATTCGGCTCTCGCCGCCCGTTGCGGCCTGGCGCCGTCGCGATTGCATCTCAATGAGCCTGGCGATTGTGCTGCGGCCATCGCCGATGACGCGCGGCGGGCAGCGCACGGCCGCGGCAACCAGCTTGAAGTCGATGATTACGAGACGGAGGTCCTGTCCATCAAAGCACGCTTCCAAAAGGACCCGCTCGCAAACTCCGCGCGCTTGCGCGATCGCTTCGTCGAGCGCCTTCAATGTGGTAATCCCGACCGAAACGCCTCGGCCCTGCTCGCCACGCGCGGGCTTGACCACCAACTTGCCATGCTTTCCGAGAAAGGCTTTGAGCAGCATCCTATCATCACCTGCTTCGATCTGGTCGGGGACGGCAAGGCCGGCTGAGGCGACGGTCCGGCGAGCGATCGCTTTGTCGTCAGCGATCGCCACAGCGACGCCGGAGGTCAGCTCGCAAAGGCTCTCGCGGCAGTGGATTGAGCGGCCCCCATGTGAGAGCCTGAAAAAGCCGCCTTCGGCGTCTGTAATTTCCACATGCACCCCGCGCCGCGTCGCCTCGTCGACGATCAGCCGCGCATAAGGATTAAGGGTTTCGTAGGATTGGTGCGGCATCGCGAAGAACTTTTCATTGATCGCGTTCTTTCGCTTGACGGCAAAAAGCGGCATGCGCCGGAAGTTCAGCTTCTCGTACAGCTTTATCGCAAGCTCGTTGTCGTGCATCACCGATAGATCGAGATAAGAAAGGCCACGTACTTGAAAGTGTTCGGCGAGCTTGGCGACGAGCCGCTCGCCGATGCCCGGCTGGCGGGCATGTGGGTGGACGGCCAGACACCATAGCGACGCGCCCCGGTCTGGATCGTTAAACAGGCGCTGGTGGTCGATGCCTGTTACGGTACCCACGATCTCGCCGGTGGTCTCGTCCTGCGCGACGAAGTAGGTTACCGAGCGGTCGTCCCTGTCGGAGGAAAAGAAGTCCTTGCGGATCGGGACCATGCCGCAGGCGGCATAGACCCGATTGATGCCGTCGGCGTCGGCCTCGGTGGCGAGCCGACGGATCGTGACGCCGCGCATGCGGCGTGTCCTTGACCGGTACGTCGAGAGGGTAAGCCGGAACGTGTGCGACGGATCGAGGAAAACCTCCTGCGGCGCAAGCGACAGCAGCACATGCGGATCGCGCACATAAAACGCGATGTCCCGGCTCGATGGCGCTTCTTCGCGCAGTTTCGACAGCAGCGTTTCGTCGTCCGAAAACGTCTGGGCAAAAAGCAGCCGGCCCCAACCGCAATCCAGCACCACGTCCGTTGTCTGCTCTTCCGATGCGACCGGCCGGCCGACTTGCCGCCCGGGCTGCGCACGGATCCTCAGCTGTGCCAGGCGATGGCTCACGGCGCGCGTTCCTTTTCTATGTTGATGCGGCGTGGATTTTCCCCCTGCTTTCTTCATGCTACACCCCCTGGGCCTGAAGCCACATTTCCAGAAGCCCGACCTGCCAGAGTTCCGAACCGCGCAAAGGCGTGATGTGCTGCGACGGTTGGTCGAAAAGGCGTTCGAGATAGTCATCGCGGAAAAGACCGCGCTCACGGGCCGCTTGCGAAGCGAGCGTGTCGCGGATCATCTCGAGGTAGGGACCGGCAATATATTTGAGCTGAGGAACCGGGAAGTACCCTTTTTTGCGGTCAATAACCTCGCTCGGGACCAGCTTTCGGGCGACATCCTTAAGGAT
The DNA here is from genome assembly GCF_000799055.1 of Ensifer sp. ZNC0028. Taxonomy (NCBI): domain Bacteria; kingdom Pseudomonadati; phylum Pseudomonadota; class Alphaproteobacteria; order Hyphomicrobiales; family Rhizobiaceae; genus Ensifer; species Ensifer sp. ZNC0028. The sequence continues at coordinate 125,357 of NZ_JTLA01000066.1, read as the reverse complement.
GCCCTTGCCGCCGTTGCGGAGCTTTTCCTCCGGCGGGATACGCGCGGCAAGTTCTACCAGCTCGTGGTCGAGGAATGGAACCCGGGCCTCCAGGCCCCACGCCATAGTCATGTTGTCGACACGTTTGACCGGATCGTCGACGAGCATGACGTTGCTGTCGAGGCGCAGTGCCTGATCGACGGGCGTATCGGCGCCTTGGCGCGAAAGATGTTCGGCCAGCAATGTGCCGCTTGCGTCCTCGTCGGCAATCCAGCTGTCGGCAAGCTGCGTTCGAAGCACCGCATGCGAGCGGTCGCGAAACACCTTGCCATAGTCCGAGACAACGTCATTGGAATTGACGAGCGGCGGATACCAGTGGTAGCCGCCGAAAATCTCGTCGGCCCCCTGGCCGGACTGCACGACCTTGATGTGCCTGGAAACCTCCTTGGAGAGCAGGTAGAATCCGACATTGTCATAGGAGACCATCGGTTCTGACATCGCCGCGATCGTGCCAGGCAGCGCTTCCATCAGGGCTTCGGAAGGGACGAAGATCTTATGGTGATCCGTGCCGAACTGTCGGGCGATGAGATCAGAGTAGACGAATTCGTCACCCTTCTCGCCGTTGGCTTCCTGAAATCCAACAGAAAAGCTCATGAGGTCGCGTTGGCCAGCTTCGGCGAGCAAGCCGACGATCAGGCTGGAATCGACGCCTCCGGACAGCAAGACGCCGACGGGCACGTCCGCGATCATGCGGCGTTTGACGGCGGTCCGCAGCGCATCGAGAAGCAGCTCCTGCCAGTCCTCCCGCACCCTTTGCGTATCGCCCGCCTGGCGGCAATAGGGCGGGTCGAAGTAACGGCGATCCTTGAAGCGTCCGTTCCGCTCGTAAATGCGGATCGTCGCCGGCGGTAGCTTGCGCACGCCTTTCAGAATAGTGCGCGGCGGCGGCACGACGGCGTGGAACGTCATGTAATTGTGCAGCGCCTGGACGTCGATCGAGGTGTCGATGCCACCAGCCTTGACGATTGCCGGCAGGCTGGAGGCAAACCGCATCGTTTTCTTCGCCATTGACAGGTAGAGCGGCTTGATGCCGAAACGGTCGCGCGCCAGGATGACGCGGCCGCTGTCGCGCTCGTGAAGGACGAAGGCGAACATGCCGGAAAAACGGGACACGCAATTCTCGCCCCAGGCATGCCACGCCTTCAGGATGACTTCGGTGTCACCTTCAGAAAAGAACGTGTATCCTTCCCCTTCGAGCTCGGCTCGCAACTCCCGGAAGTTGTAAATGCAGCCGTTGAAGACGAGCGAAAGACCAAGATCGGGATCGACCATCGGTTGCTGAGATTTGTCGGAGAGATCGAGTATCCGTAATCTTCGGTGCCCGAGCCCGACATTTCCCCTGACCACGACGCCCGACGCATCAGGCCCGCGGGGCGCGAGAACGTCTGTCATGATCGAGATTGCCGAAACTGACGGGGACCCGCCGTCGAACCTGACTTCTCCGCAAATTCCACACATAAACTTGGCCAGAACTCCTTTGTAGGTACAAAACGCGACGTCAGGGCCGTGAAAATCTTCGCGGCCCTGACGTCGTATGGAAACAATGCACGACGCGGCCCGATGTTCCGTTGTCGTCGTCAGTCGTCCGTCGCTGATCCTTCGTGCTCATCGGCGCGGGCAAGCATGTAGGCCTCGGCAAACGCCATGTGTTCAGCGGCGATTCGACGCGCATCCTCGGCCCTTCCGTCCTTAAGGGCCGCCATCAGACGATATTGGAACGAAACGCCTTCTTCGCGCGAACTCGGTGCGGGATCGGCATAAATCCGTCGCGCCAGCGGAAGGTCGCGCAGCAGATTGTGCATCAGGCTGCAAAGGAACCCGAGAAGAGGATTGGGGCAAAGTTGCGCGAGCTGCGAGTGGAAATCGAGTTCCGCCACACGCTGGCGATATTGTTCATCAGCATCGGCCGGCGGACGGTCATAAATCCGGATCGTACTTTCTAGCAGGGCAAGCTCCGCCTCGGTGATGTGTCCAGCGAGCTGTGCGGCCACTTCGGGCTCCAGCGCCTTGCGGATCGCGTAGATGTCCGAAAGGCTCGGCTGGTCGAAAAAGAAATGGGTCGACATCAATTCCATGGCGCGCTGGGCGGAGGGTTGTGCAACGAAAGCGCCGCCGCCGGGTCCACTGCGGGTAAAGACGAGGCCCTGGGTTTCCAGCGCCTTCATCGCTTCGCGCACCGTGCCCTTCGCCGCCTTGAACCGGTCGATGAGTTCGCGTTCCTGGGGCAGGCGCGCACCAGGCCCAAGGCCTTGTGTGCGAATATAGTCCTTCATCAGATCGGCAATCGCGTCGGGCCGACGCTTTGGCTTGCCGGCGGGCGTGAAAAGGCGCCTGATCTGGCCGCGCTGTGGATCCTGCTTGTCGTCGATACCCGACATACCGTTACTGTCTCCCGATGCGAGGCGCGCTCGCGATAAGCCTTTGTGTATAGGCGTGTTCAGGATTGGCAAAAAGGCGCGCCGACGATGCGATTTCGACGATCTCACCCCGATACATCACCGCGACGCGGTCGGCGATCGCCTCGACCACCGCAAGGTCGTGGCTGATGAAGAGATAAGAAAGGCCGAAGCGGGATTTCAGGTCGCGAAGCAGGAGAAGCACCTGCGCCTGCACCGATACGTCGAGCGCGCTTACCGGTTCGTCGAGAACGAGGATTTGCGCTTCTGCCGCAAGCGCCCTTGCAATGGCAATGCGCTGCGCCTGACCACCGGAGAATTCATGCGGATAACGCTGAAGTGCATCCTGCGGCATCCGTACGGCGTCGAGCAAGTCCGCCATGTGCTTGCGCCGCCGGGACGGGGCGTAGCCGTTGAGCAGGGCGAGGGGGGCGTCGAGAATCTCTTGGATGGTCTTGCGCGGATTGAGGGAGGCGACAGGGTCCTGGAAAACATACTGGATCATCTTGCCGAAGGCTTTGGGTCCGCTACGCCGCAGTCCGCCGGTATCTTTGCCTCTGATCTTGAGGTTCCCTGAACTTGGCGCTTCGAGTCCCACGAGTATGCGGGCAAGCGTGCTCTTGCCCGAGCCGCTTTCTCCGACCAGGGCGAGCGTTTCGCCGGCCGCAAGATCGAAAGAGACGGACCTCACGGCGTCGACGACCTGGTGCTGCGTGCGGAAAAAGGCTCTGCTGCCGAAGGTCTTGGACAGATTGCGGGCCTCGATCGCAGGCGCCATCATGAAGACCTCCTTTCTTGACTGTGGAGAAGACCGGCCACCCGATCGAGATACAGGGGCCCTGTTCCCAGTTCCGGCACGCAGGCGATCAGCCGCTTCGTATAGGGATGACGGGGATTGGCCAGCACCGTGCGCGTGTCACCCGTCTCAACGATCTCGCCATCCTTCATAACCGCCACGCGGTCGCACATTTCGGAAATGACGCCGAAGTCGTGGGTGATGAACAGGAGTGCCATTCCACGATCCCGCTGCAGGTTGCGCAAGAGATCGAGAATGCGCGCCTGCACGGTCACGTCGAGGGCGGTCGTCGGCTCATCCGCGATGATGACGTCGGGGTCGTTTGCAATCGCCATGGCGATGCCAACCCGCTGCCGCTGCCCTCCCGAAAGCTGGTGTGGATAGTGCTTCGCGCGCGCTTCAGCGTCCCGAATGCCCACCTTGTCGATGAGCGCGATTGCTTTTTCGTGCCGTTGAGCGGCGCCGATCGGCTGATGGGCTGCGATCGCCTCCTCCACTTGGCGTCCCACCGGATACATCGGGTGCAGTGTTGTGAGCGGATCCTGGAAGACATAGGCGACGCGGCGTCCCCGACTGGCGATAAGGCGGCTCTTCGGCATGGCAAGCACGTCCTCGTCATTCAGGTAAACGGCGCCGTTTCGCACAAGGCCGGGTGGAGAAGCGACGAGGCCCATGATGGACAGGGCCGTGACGCTTTTGCCCGAACCGCTTTCACCGATGAGGCCCAGGCATTCACCGCGTTTGACATGGAGCGAAACGCCGCGCACCGCCGGCACGATATCGAGACCGTTTCTAAAGCCGGTTTCCAGCCCCTCCGTCGAAAGCGCCGCATCGCGGTGGGTGTTCGGCAGGGCGATACGGCCACTGGCGATTTCGGTGACCGGACCGGAGCTGGCGAGTGCGCCTGAGCGCAGACGTGGATCGAGCACATCACGGATCCCGTCCCCCAAGAGGTTTAGACTGATGACGATCAGGAAAATCATCACGCCGGGTACGATTGCGACGTGCGACGCGGTGAAAAGCTGGGCACGCCCTTCGCCCAGCATCGAACCGAGATCGGCCTGTGGAGGCTGGGCGCCAAGTCCCAGAAAACTGAGCCCCGCCGTTTCGAGGATCATCCAACCGGCCGTCGTCGACATGGTGATGACGATGATGGGCATGACATTGGGAAGGATTTCCGTGACAACGATGGCGAATGGCCCCTTGCCGGAAAGCCTTGCCGCGTCGACGAATTCGCGCTGCGCGAAGCTAACCGTCACTCCACGCACATTGCGCGCGAAAAAGGGGATGTTGACGATGGCGATGGCATAAAGCGCGTTCATCAGGCCAGGGCCGAGCGTTGCGACGACGGCGAGCGCTAGAAGTATGTAGGGGAACGCCATCAGCATATCGATGCCGCGCATCATCAGATTGTCGGCCCGCCCACCGGTATATCCGGCCACAATACCGATTGCCGACCCAAGGATCGCGGCGACGATCGTGGCTGCAAAACCGACCGTCAGCGATATGCGGGCCCCCCACACAAGCCGGCTGAGGATATCGCGGCCCAGTTGATCGGTGCCGAGCAGGTGGCCGCTCGTCAAGATCGGTTTCAGGCGGTTAGCGGGCGCAGTGGCATTCGGATCAGCAAGCGGCAGGATCGGAGCGAGCACGACAACAAGCGCGATTGCGACGATGAGGCACAGGCCCACTGTCGCCAGACGGTTGTTGACCAGCAGGTGCCAGGCGGTTGGCCGCGGGGATCCTGCCTGACGCGCCGGCGTTCCAGCGAGCGCGCTCATGTGCGGATCCTCGGATCAAGAAGGGACTGCAGCACGTCTGCCACGAGGTTGAACAGCACATAGCTCGCCGCGACCACGAGAACCCCTCCTTGAACCAGAAGGATATCGCGCGTCGAAATCGCCTTGACCAGCATCGCGCCGACGCCGGGCCATTGGAAAACGGTCTCGATATAGACCGCGCCGCCGAGCACGAAACCGGCCTGTATCCCGATCACGGGAATGATACCGACCAGGGCTGCCCGGAAGGCGTGGCAGTAAATCACCTGCCGCTCCGGCAAGCCCTTGGCGCGGGCCGTGCGCACATAGTCCTGTCTGAGCACCTCCAGCATGGCGCCCCGCGTCAGCCGGGCGATCACACCTGCAGCCACCACCGCAAGTGTCGCCGCCGGCAGGATGAGGTGAAGAACAAGATCCTTGAAATCCCCGCCGCCATAAGCGGCATACATGCCGGACGCCGGCAGGATGCGCCAGTGCACGGCGAAGAGATAGATAGCAAGAAGGCCGAGCCAGAAGGAGGGCATGGAGATGCCGGCAAGCACGACGAAGGTGATCGCCTTGTCAGCCCACCCAAACTGGCGTACCGCCGAAACGGAACCCGCGAGAAGACCGATCACCGAGCAGAGGACGAGCGATATGCCAGCCAGAATAAGTGTCGCCTGGAAGCGCTCCAGCACCTCGTCGAGCACCGGTCGATTGAGCGTGAAGGACCGGCCAAAATCACCCTGCAGTAAGTTGCCGATCCAGATCAGGTATTGCTGCACCAGCGGCTTGTCGAGGCCGAGGTCCCGGTTGATGCGTTCGACGTTTTCCGGCGTGGCATAGGAGCCGAGAATGGCCGTTGCCGCGTCGCCCGGGATCAAGGCCATCACGAGGAACACGATGACGGAAAGACCGAAAAGCACGGGTACGACGGCGAGCAGCCGTTTTACGATATAGGCCAGCATGAAGCCTCCCGGTATCTGTGACCAGTCGCGGCTATGGCTTTGCGACGCCGCGCAAGTTAAGAAGGAAGGATGGTTGCAGCTCGAAGCCCTGAACAGCGGCGGTCGTTACCGCGTTCTGTTTCCAGTTGGCGACGAACAGCCACGGCGCGTCCTCATGCACGATCGCCTGCACTTGCCCGTAGAGCTTGCCGCGCTCGGCCTGGTCGCTCGACGCGCGTGCCTGTTCCAGCAGCTTGTCGACCTCCGGGTTGGAATAGTAGCCGGAGTTGAAGCCGCCCTTATCGGGCATGGCGTCCGTTCGCAGCGTCAGGTAGGGCACGGTGTCAGGGTCATTGGTCATCCAGGCCATTTCGGCCATGTCGGCCTTGCCTTTTAGGCCCGGATTGACGCGGCCGAGAAACGTATTCCATTCGTAGGTCTCGATCTTCACCTTAAAGCCCACCGCTTGCAGATCCGCCTGGATGGCCGCGCCCATGGTGATCGGATCTAGCATGCCGGACCCGCCCTCCGTGACGTAGAAGGTCAGCTCCGCGTTTTCGACCCCTGCCTGCGCCAGGAGAGCCTTGGCCTTTTCGGGATCGTAAGCATAGGGTTCAACGGCGCTCTCCACCCAGTTGAAGGCTGGCGGGATGGGGCCGGCCGCAACCGTGGCGGTGTCCTGCAGCACGTCGGTGACGAGTGTCTCCTTGTTGACCGCATAGTTCGCCGCCTGGCGCACGCGCTTGTCGGCGAAGGGGCCTTCCTTGTTGTTGAGGATCGCGAACCAGACATGCGGGCCTGCCTGCTCAGTGACGTTGAAATTGGCGTCCTGCTTGAAAGTTGCCAGATTGTCCGGCGGCACTTCCACCATCACGTCGAGGCCGCCCGCCATCATTTCCGCCACCCGTGTATTGGCGTCGGTAATTGGCCGAAACACGACAGCGTCAAGCTTGGCAGCACCGTTCCAGTGGTCAGCGTTGCGCTCGATTACGACCCGCTGGTTCGATAGCCATTCGCCGAATTTGAAAGCCCCGGTGCCCGACGGGTGGCGACCATATTCCTTGCCAAACTTTTCTACCGCGTGGGGCGAAACGATCAGCCCGGTCGGATAGGCAAGGTTGGAAAGGAACGGCGCAAACGCCTCCTTCAGCTTGAACTCGACCGTGTGGGCGTCAATGACGTCTACTGACGAGATAGATGCGAAATTGAAGGAAAGCGGGAAGGGGCCGGTATTGTAGAACGGATGATTCTTGTCGAGCATGCGATCGAAGTTGAACTTCACCGCCTCGGCGCTGAAATCCGAACCGTCGTGAAACTTCACGCCTTCGCGCAGTTTGAACCGGTAAGTCTTGCCGTCTTCAGAGACGTCCCAGCTTTCAGCGAGCGCTGGCTCAACTTCCAGCGTGCCGTCCTTGAAGCGCACCAGACCGTCATAAAGGTTGACGAGGATGCGAAAGTCGTTGGTCGCCGTAACCGCATGAGGATCTAGAGATTGAGGTTCGGCGATCTGGCCGACTATGAGAACATTGGGAGGGGTCTGCGCTACGGTTTGCTCAGCAGCAAAGGTAAGGACCGCTGCCGCAAGCGCGCTCCGAAACAGCCTCTTCATGGGGGAAGATCCTTTCGATTTGGCCCGTTTGCACCTATTTATAATGATAGATTGACGACGCGCAAGGATTTATAGTGATTTATTGCAGGTTCTGCCGAGACGTGCATCGCAGATCCGAAGCGCGTTACGCGGTCCACGGCTCAGTCAACCCCTTGTCGAACCTGTCGTTATACACGGCTCTCAGGTCGCGTCCGGCTCGTCCGCACTCAAATCCTGATCCGCTTGCTTCACCTTCTGGCGCGTGAAGCCACGAAGGCTGGAGATCTCCTGCGCGTCGCGCCCGATCTGAACTTCGCTTGCCGCATAGTGCACCGCCAGACGTGCCAGCGAAATCAGGGCGTGAAGGTGGATGCGCTCATAGCCGTGTGAGGCATCGACGCCGAAGGCAAGAAGAGCCGTGCGAACATCGTGCCCGGCCTCGACGGCCGAAGCTGCATCCGACCGGTAGTAGCGGAAGACGTCCTTTTGGACGCGGATACCGTGTTGGCCGCAAAGTTCGAAAAGCTTTTTCGACAGGTGATAGTCGAAGGGGCCGGTTTGATCTGCCATGGCAAGCGTCACGCCAAACTCGTCGGAATTCTGTCCCGCAGCCGTCGTGCCGTTGTCGATTGCAACCAGAGAGGCAATATCCGGCACCAGGGCCGCCGACGCTCCGACGCCGACCTCCTCACCGATGGTGAAGAGCCAATAGGTATCGACGGGCGTTTCGATGTTTTCACGCTGCATTGTTTCAAGCGCGGAAAGCATAACGGCGACGCCGGCCTTGTCGTCAAGGTGGCGGGAGACGATGAACCCGTTTTCGAGGAACTCGGGCTGCGGATGGATGGCGACGATATCGCCGACATCGATGCCGAGCTGCAGGACATCCTTTCGGTCGCGCGCCAGCGCATCAATACGCAGCTCGACATGCCGCCAACCCGTCGGCTGGGTGTCAACTTCCTCGTTGAACGTATGGCCCGATGCCTTCAGCGGAAGGATCGTGCCGCGATACGTCCCTTTTCCGGAAAAGATGGAGACTCGCGCTCCTTCGGCGAACCGCGCGGACCAATGGCCGATCGGGACGAGTTCGAGCCGTCCGTTATCCTTAAGGGCCTTTACCTGCGCCCCGAGCGTGTCGAGATGGGAAACTATTCCGCGAGCAGGCCGCTCGGTGGCACCTGGGCGCCGGGCGCAGATCGCACCGCGGCGAGTAAGCTTGACTTCCAGGCCGAGCCCTTCGAGTTCACGCGCGGCATAGCGCACCGCCTCATCAGTAAATCCGGTCGGGCTCGCAATGTGGAGCAGCGCTTTCAGCCTGCTCGTGAGGTATTCCGGATCGATGGTGATTTGTGGCTGCATGGCCTCTTGTCGCAATCCGAGGCGGTGCGAGTCAATAAACGATACCCCAACAATGACCTCGTTGCGTGCCTGTGGGCGGGGCACGAGGTCGGCTGGCACCGCCTAAAAGAAGCGGGTCCGGATCATTTGCCGTGGCCGAACGCTGTCATCGCCATCGCGCCACTCAAGACGATGCTGAGGATGCCCGGTAGTCTTTTCAGTAACCCCATCCGGCCTCATCCCAGTTCGTTTGGATCTCGTCGATGGCGCGATCGCTGACTGGATTCTGCGCGGCCCTTGGCCCGACCGCGACGCGGGCATCAAAGGTTCGGTGGCTCGCCGATGGTGGCCACGCTCGAGGCTCAGTGCTCGTTGGGTCCAATGCCGGCAGGCTCGACATAGGAGTGGGGCGGCGGTCGGCTATGGCAGGCCCGCCGACATCGTTGCTTCCGCTACATTAGGAGAACGAAATTTTAATCTACGAAGGGCTTACTCGCGATAGCCGCTCCTGTCCCTGCAACGAACGTTGCGGCTCCAACCGCAGCCTCCGGATACCCGCGGGGCTGCGGTTCGGTGATCGTCGGCGCGATTTTTAAGGGTGGCCAGGCCATGCGAGCTCCGAGAGCATACTTCGAATTATCGCCGGACGGCAAAAACGGGTTCCGGCGGCTGGGAGATCGAAGCGCTTTCACCCAACAGGATGAAATTGCGCTCCGCTTGATCAACGACAATCCGGATACATTCTGCCGGACGAGAAGGAACGATAACATTTAGCCAGCCCGCTTGATTTAGCGTACGCTCTTGATGACACCTTCAAAAAGGGAAAGCCGATGGAAAAGCATGAAGAGTTTCCCGTTGCCAGACGCGTTGGAACCGTCATCGGCATTGGCTTGACGGTTCTCATATTTGCCCTGGCGATTGGACCGCTCGTCTATCACCACCTTTAAGACTGGCTACTTCCTGTCGCAATCCGCCGTAACGCTGCGAGACGGCGACGGCGTGTCGAACCGCCGTCGATCAATGGGCATTGGCGCGAGGGCAGCGAACAGATGTGTGTCAGGATCTCGACTCGCGTGTAGGCACTCGGATCCTCGCACAATGTTCCTCCGTCATTTGTCGCGGTTGCAAGCCTGCCGAGGGCAGGGTTTCAGACAATCCGTCTCTTCGAAGACGCGGGGGCGGTTGTTTCCGTTCGATTGGTGGAAAGCATCACTCTATGATATAGTTTTGGAGGTGACGCTGTCGGGATCGATGGCGAAGGGTTCGCGCCGGTTTCTGACGCACTGCAGATCATCCCGAACAACAGGGAGGCGACTATGGATCACCAAGATCGAGACCAACTTCGCAGAATTAGTGCCCTCCACATAAACCTCCAGCATCCTGAACTTTCGCGGGAACAGCGGTTGATCCGGTGGGCACAACTACTCGATCAAATGCCCGAACGGCGCCTCAACACACTTTTTGAGACCGAGTTCCAACCGAGTTCGCTCCGAGAAGCCTTGAGGAGGGAGGGCTCGCCAATCTCCGTCGCTTTTGACGATTGCATTCTGCGGGATGCCGGCCTGCAAGGAGACAGCTACGGGGAGGCGAAGCGCTTCTTCGGCTTGAGCGATCTTGAAATGCACCAGCTTGTCTGTAGCTGCCATTCCGGAGAAACCGTGCGCTCGGGAACCGTTGCCGAATGTGTTCGTGCCGTTGCCGAGCCGAGCCCGAGCTTGCTGTCGATGCTTATGAACGCTTTGCTCATCTTTCGGCGGGAATAACGTCCCACCTTGGGCCCGTCCCACGCTACATCCGCAGGTCGTGGTCGAAGACGACTGGAGATTTGCGGTAACGATTGGCGTTGGTGACAGTCCGCGATCCACGGGGGCGTAGACCCGGTGAGGGAAGGCAATGAGACGCATTGCCGAGACAGTGTCGCGTTCGCTGCTGGGGCGGGCTGAGTCTAGGAGCGCGCCTGGGGAAGCGGATGCCTTCACGTGACGCGCCAAGCCGGTTATCGGAATCTGCCAGCATTTAGGAGCATTTCGTGTGCGGGAGTGACCGGAAAGACGTTGTCTTCGCGGCTCCAGGCGAATTAAACTAAAACGCCTCGATAGTCTGAAGGAGCGTAAGCTCGGGAGGAGAAGCCTATTGTTGGCAAAGCCGCGTTCGAAGAAGCAATCGCAATCCACGTCCGTTTCAAGGATGCGCAGCTTCTGGGGTCTCATGCTTGCCTATTGGCTTTCCGATCGATGGCGAGAAGCTTGGGCGTTGGCGGCAGTTATCTTTGTGCTGACGGCGTTGTCGGCCAAGGCAAGCGTCTGGTTCGCCACGGCCTCAGGTGAACTTGTCGGTGCAATTGCTTTTCTGCACCACCCGCAAAACCCGACAACGCTACAATCTCTCCTCGAAAGTGCTGCCGCGCTGGCCATGATCGCTACGGTCAAGGAAGTGGGTTTTACCGCAGTCAGGCATTTTTTCTCGACCAGCCTTCATAGAAAGTGGCGTGCCTGGCTCGACCAACGCTTCAATGACGCCCTGTTGGACAGCAATCACACACACTTCCACATCCAGCACGGCGTGCCCGAGGCCGTTCCGACGCAAGGAGCGGTGCCAGACAACATCGATCAGCGCGTCCAGGAATCGATCAAGGGTATGACGGGCGGCGCCATCGGCCTCGCGATGGGCATCGCGAGCGTCATCCTTTCGGTTGTCTTTGTCGGCGGCAAGATCATTGAGACATCGACCGAAGTTAGCGGGCTGGAGTTTCTCGGCAGCTACGCAAGCGGGTGCCTGACTGTGGCGGCAGTTATCGTTTACGTCCCAATCAGCACCTGGGCGGCCACAAAATTGGGCGCGATACAGCAAAAACTGGACGTCATGATGCAATGGGCCGAAGGGAGTTACCGGCGCGAACTAACGACGCTGCTTCATCACAGTTTTGACGTTGCCGCTGCTAACGGTGAACGAACGCAGCGGAGCCTCCATCGCGAACGCTATCGTGACGTCGACCGTACCTGGGCCAGCTTGAACATACTGACAACGGTCTATATGGGGTTCGAACTCGTCTACAATTTTTTTGGCTCGCGCATCGTCGCTTATGCCCCGGGGCTGCTTCCCTACGCGGAAAGCAAGATCGGCCTTCGCGCGTATGTGACGGGAGCCGAGCTTGCCAACGCGATCATCAATGATTGCTCCTGGTTTATCCACGTCATGCCGGATATATCGAGGCTTCGCGCCAATGCGCGTCGCATAACCGACCTGGCTTGCGCGATTGAGGATGCACGGGAACCAGGAAATTTCCACGCCCGCTCTGGACGGTCCGACCTGCACTATGGGGTGCAGGACGCGCGCTTGGGCTTGACCGTAGAAAACCTCATGCTTATGCACGCGGGAGAAGACCGCCCCTTCCTGAAAACGCGAGACCTCCATTTCAGGTCCGGCGAATGGAGCCTCCTTGTTGGAGAGCCAGGGAGCGGAAAGTCGTCGCTGCTCAAAGCCTTGAACCGGCTCTGGCCGTATGGTTCTGGGACGATCATGCTGCCTCGAAACGTTCGCGCATTCTACGCGTCACAGGAGGTCCACCTTCCGCCGGTCTCCTTGAAGGCACTTGTCGCTCTACCGGATGATGTGGACACCTATTCGGACCGCGAAGCCACCATGGCACTTGTCAAAGCGGGCCTGTCCGTCCTTGTTGACGACTTAGCGGGACATGGAAGAGATAACCGACCCTGGAACCGCCTGCTTTCCGGCGGAGAAAAGCAAAAGCTGGTGCTGGCACGAATTCTCCTTCAGCGTCCAGGGCTGATCTTTCTCGACGAGGCGACAAGTGCCCTCGATGCTGCCGGGAAGATCGTGTTCCACCAGGCGATCAGGGACAACTGCGCTGGCGTGACGGTCGTCAGCGTCATGCATGACCCGGTTCCTCCGAAAGCCGCAACCGGCGAGGAGTTCTACGAAAAAGTTCTTGCCGTCGTAGACAGAAAGATTGAGATCCGGCCCGACACCAGGAGAGAGAACGCAAGTCTGCATCCTAAAGTAGACCTGCCAGCGGACTAGGGGGGAACGTGCGCATCAGCATTCACGTCTATGGAACGCGCGGCGACGTCCAACCCTATCTGGCCCTGGCAAAGCGGCTGTTGTCGGGAGGGCATGAAGTCCAACTTGTCGGTCCAAGGCGCTACGCTTACTTGGCCTTCCGGCATCGGGTGCAATATCAGCCGCTTCCCAACGACATGCTCGATCTTCTCGATACCACGGCGGGCCGTCGAGCCGTCGGTGGCGGTATAATGGCGAGTTTCATGTTGCTGAAACACGTGCGCGGCTTCGTCGACGATCTTCTGAAGGACGAATGGCAAGCCGCTCATGACTTCTGGCCCGATTTGATCATTTTTCATCCGAAGTCGATTGCTTCGCCTCACATGGCAGAGCGTATCGGATGCCGATCGATATTGGCGTCGCCTCTTCCGATCCTCACCCCCACCTCGGAGTTTCCATCTCCGATGTTTCCGGTTCGATCGCTTGGGCCATTCAACCGGCTGAGCCATGAAATCACGAGATGGCTGTCCACGCACTTGTTCCCCAAGTCGATCGCAAGATGGCGCAGAAAGACCTTGGGTCTGCGCGAAAAACCGCTTCGCTCGCATAAGCCCGCGTCCGTTCTTTATGCCTACAGTCGCCATCTGGTGCCATTTCCGCGAGACTGGGGCCGCAACGTACACGTGACCGGACCTTGGTGGCTGGAAGAGCCCGGCTGGAAAGCTCCGACTGAACTCGAGGCGTTTCTTGCCGGCGGCGCACCTCCTGTTTATGTCGGGTTTGGAAGCATGCCCGGCGTTGACCCGGCCAGGCTTACAGGCATGGTTGTCAAAGCTGTCGCGCGCCTGGACAAGCGTGTGCTGCTTTCCACAGCCGGAGGTGCTCTTGCTCCAGGTCCGTCGTCATCTCGCGTGTTCACAATTTCGGACGCGCCGCATCATCATTTATTCGAACGGGTTGATGCGACCTTCCATCACGGCGGCGCAGGTACAACGGCGGAGGCCCTGCGGGCGGGCAAACCCACCTTGATCTGCCCGGTTTTTGGGGATCAACCCTTTTGGGCGAACCGCATTCAATCACTGGGCGTCGGTCCGCCCCCACTGAAGCTTGCACGCCTTTCTGTCGACAGCATCGCAGCCGCGCTACGCGCAATGGATGACCCGGCTGTTCGAGCAAGGGCCAGGCAATTGGGTTCGCAAATACGCGATGAGAACGGGGTCGATTGTGCTGCGCATATCGTTGACCGGCTGGGTTGGGCTCCTTAACCTGACAACGAAGACGCGGCCGCGCAAAAAGCGTTCCGAATGGAATTGAGATGCATTGCCGTATGTCGAAGGGTAGCCATGTCGCCGCAAAACTATAGATCAGCGATCCATATTGCTTCCATATTCGGGTTTTATTTATCCTGCGCAATGTTGGTGCCGGCTTTTGCGGACTTCTATAGTGGCGACGATGATTGGGTTGTCTTTGCGCGCTCCAGTTTTTTCTGCGGCGGCTTCTTTGCCGCAGCCGCCTTCGCCACCCGGGATGCGCCGCCTCAGCTCAGCCGGAAGATGGGCTTTCTTCTCGTAAACCTGCTCTGGCTGGTGTTTTCGATAGTCGGGGCCGTGCCGATCTGGCTCGCATCGAGCGAGTTGAACATCACGCAGGCCATTTTCGAATCTGTGTCGGCTGTCACGACGACCGGCTCGACGGTTATCGTCGGTTTGGACCATAAGGCGTCAGGTCTCCTTCTTTGGCGCTCCATGCTCCAGTGGTTCGGCGGCATCGGCATAGTCGCGCTCGGCCTGTTCGTCATGCCGTTTCTGCGCGTTGGCGGAATATCGTTCCTTCGCATGGAATCTTCTGACACCAACGAAAAGGTGTTCGCGCGGATCGCCACTTTCATGAGGGCGTTTGTCGTCATCTACGTTGTGATCACGTTGACGTGCGCTGTTGCCTATCATCTGTTCGGCATGACGCAGTTCGATGCGCTTAACCACGCCATGACGACGGTCGCCACCGGCGGGTTTTCGACACACGATGCCTCGTTTGGTTATTACGATAGCCTTGGATTGCTGTGGGCCTCCACCTTCTTCATGACCCTGTGCAGCCTGCCGTTCTCGGTGCTCATCCTTTTTGCCGTGAAGCGCAGCACGTCTGCGTTGAAAGACCCGCAGATATTTGTCTTCATCGCTTATCTTGTGGTCACAGCCGTTGCGCTTGCGGCTTACCATCGCGTTGCGAACGGAGTGGCCTTCGGAACTGCACTGTCCCATTCCTTCTTCAATCTTGCTTCCATCCTTTCGACGTCGGGGTACGCCAGCCAGGACTATACGACGTGGGGGAGTTTCGCTGTGGTGTTGGCGTTCTTTGCGACCTTCGCTGGTGGATGCTCCGGTTCCACCGCCGGCGGCATTAAGGCGTACCGCTTTGTTATCATTGCCGGTGCAGTCAGGCCTTTGATCACGCAGATCCTTTATCCAAACAGTGTCACGACCGTCCGCTATGGAGGCGCGGCAGTTGATGCCGAGCTGCAACGCGCGGTTTTTCTGTTTTTTGCGGTTTTCCTGGCCCTTTGGGCCGCGGGCTCTCTGGCGATGGCAGCGCTCGGCTACGATTTGATGACTTCGGCCTCAGCAGTCATCACTGCGCTGTCCAATGTAGGCCCAGGGGTTGGCCCCGTGATCGGACCGGCGGGGAATTTTTCAACGCTGTCGGACCCGGCGTTGGCCGTTTTGTCCGTTTTGATGATCATGGGACGGCTCGAAGTGATGACAGTGCTGGTCGTCATGTCCCCGTTCTTCTGGAAGAGTTGAAGCGCAAAGTTCGCAGAAGCGCAAGGCCGATAGAACTTCACCGGCGCCGCCAACGCGACCCATTCTTTGCCCGATATTTATATCATGGTATGATGTAAATAGTGATGGAGGAGAATGTGATGCCCGAAGCGAAAGATGGTGGCTGGTCTACCTATCACCCTTCGAAAAAGCTGTGGATCTGGTCGACCGTAAGTTCCTCGTTACTTACCATGGTCGTTGGCTTCACAGTGGGAGGGTGGACCACCCCGGGAGGGTCAGAGGTGTTGGCGGAGCAGGCGGTCAGAAAGGCCCGCGCAGAACTCATATCCGAAATCTGTGTTCACAAATTCGTTTCCGCGGCCAATGCTGACGAGAATTTGAAGGAACTCAAATCTAAGTCCGTCTGGGAGCAAGACGACTTTATTGCCAACGGAGGATGGGCGACAGTGGCCGGTTTGTCAGAACCGGTTCCAAAGGCCGTGGATGCATGCGCCGATGCGCTGATGGATCTGAAGGAATTGCCCTTGAAAGAGGACGCGCAAACCAGCAGCTGATCTCGTGTAGGCTCGGCCGGCGGATGCGTCGGTGGCGATCTCAAGAGCGCCGCTGCCTTTTTGCACGCCTGCCAAGGAAATGGCGGGCAGCCTATTTGGTTCTGTCAGGTGATTTTGTCGCGACTGGCAAGCTTTCCGCGCAGATACCGGGTGGCCTCATAGATGATTGTCCCTTCATGATCGACGACGGCTTCCCAGACGCGGTTTCCCAGGTGGCATTTGACGTGGTTCAAACCGGCCTCCTCGTTCAGCCCGAGTTCGACGCATGTGGAAATCAGGCCGAGATGCCGATAGCGATCGAATTCGTCCGCCGTGAGACCGAACTGGTCTGCGATATACTCTATCTTTACGACGAGATTGTCGGGGGAAGGTGTGCAGAGCCGACGGCCTTTGTTGCCTGTCACGACCTGACCTTCCAACTCGTCCGCGAGACGTCACTACCCGGCGCCTCCACATTATGCCGGTTCTCAACTCGCGGCACAGAGCCTCCCTCGACGAGCACCGTGCCACCGTTGTTGATCAGGCTGCCGTGTACGATGCCATAGACAACTGCAGTTGCGCCTTTCTCGACGACCAGATTGCGCCCGACCGTGCCGAAAAGCTCGAGCCTATGGCCCGACGGCACTATCCAATTTCCTGTAATCGCGCCATAGAATCTGACGTCTCGTGGAAGTTCAATGGAGCCTTCGATGAACGTGTCCAGGTCGTCCAATTGTACGCCCTCGCCGTGACATGATTAAGCAATACGATTCGCGAGCGGGGCAGCTTATTGACCGATGCCCTCGCATCGCGAATCTCCTCCTCCCTGGAGTTCTACAATCTATATATCATAGCATGATATAAATAAAGGATCTATTGGATGCCTTCCGCTACTCGTGTCCGATCAGCTGCGAAAACCGGTAACAGTGATGATGAAACGCTCGACCCGGGCGTATTCGAAGGACTTGCCGGCATCAGATTGGCGATGCGCCGCTTTCTCTCCTTCAGCGAGACGGCGCTCGCGGCCGTCGGGGTAACAACGCAACAGTATCAAGCTCTGCTGGTTATCAAGGTCTCAAGGCAGCGCGGGATCCGGGTTCGCGAAATCGCTGACGAGTTGCTGATACAGCACAACGGCGCTGTACAACTTGTCGATCGTCTTGAAATTGCGGGGCTTGCTGTTCGAACCCCCTCGGTCGACGACAGGCGCAGTGTTCTCGTTTGCCTGACGCCCAGAGGCGAGCAGGTGCTGGAAGGACTCGCCAGGAAGCACCTGGGCGCCATGTTGGAGAACGAACCTTTGCTGGTCGAATCGCTCGCACGGTTGCGCGATCTGGCGCACACGACCGGTGGCACCGAAGCGTGAGCTCAGGATCGTATTTGATCGCCGATTAGTTGCCCGAGCGATCATGCGGATGCGTCCGCACAACCGTTCCACGGAGAAACAGACTTCTTCCTTGCATTGGCGTGCCTTCATTGGCACAAGGCTTGGGAAGGTTGTCGCTTTAGTCGCAGCGATCCGCCAATGGTTGGCGGCACGATTGGGTTGCGAAAATGCTGGGACGAGATGACCTCATGCGGAGGGATGGGCGTTCGCGATGTCCTGCATCCGCCTGATGCGCAGAAAGGAACGACATGCCCGTCTCCGGCCGAAAATCGAAGATCATGCGTCGTTCCCGTGTCCTTCTTGGATCCAGGCGTCTTTGGCGAACCAGGTTGGTTTTTTGGCTGGGTGCCTTGGCAATCGGCGTGGTCAGCGTTGGTTTTGCCGAACTCGCTGATCTCGCCCAAGGCGCATTCGTGAGCGTGTCATCAACTGGGCGGTGGGGGTTTCTTCTACCGATCGCGTTAACGCCCGCCGGCTTCATGCTGTCGGCCTACCTGGCGATCAAGCTCTTTCCCAACTCACAAGGCAGCGGGATCCCCCAGGCTATTGCCGCGCGGCACCTGCCAGAAGGGGACCGTCCGCGCCTTCTTTCCCTGAAAATCGCCTTTGGCAAAATCGCACTGACAGTGCTTGGGCTCTTTTCAGGGGCGTCCATCGGGCGCGAGGGACCGACAGTGCAGGTCGGGGCCTCTATCATGCTTACCGTTGCGCGTCTTGGGGATATGCAGCAAGCACGCGGTCTTATCCTGGCCGGCTCCGCAGCGGGTATCGCGGCCGCCTTCAACACGCCTCTTGCGGGCATTGTGTTCGCTATCGAAGAGATGAGCCGGACTTATGAATCTCGTGCCAATGGAGTGGTGCTAACAGCCGTGATCCTGTCGGGCCTAGCAGCCTTAGGCCTTTCCGGCAGCTACAGTTACTTCGGAATCGCGACTGCTGCCCCTACGCAATTGCGCGACTGGGGGCTCGTTCTTCTTTGCGGCATTGGCGGAGGGGCACTAGGCGCCGGTTTCAGCGGCTGCGCGCTGTACGCTGGCCAACGCGTGCGTCGGTGGGCCCACCCGGCGCCGCTAAAGCGCATGGTCCTGTTGGCCGGTATTTGCGGCCTCGCGGTTGCGGCGATCGGCATATCCTCAGGCGGGATGACCTTCGGTACGGGGTACGAGCAAGCACGGCACGCGGTTGAAGGCAATGCGGTTCCACCGATGTTCTTTGCGCAAAAGCTCGCCGCGAGCTTTCTGTCCATGATGTCGGCGATTCCTGGAGGCATATTTGCCCCGTCGCTTGCTGTTGGTGCAGGGCTTGGGAGCACGATTGGATCCGCTTTGGGTTCAAGCATTACGCTTGCGGCAATACTAGGAATGGCCGGCTACTTCGCCGGCGTGGTGCAAGCCCCAATGACGGCGTTCGTCATCATTCTTGAGATGACCGGCGCACACCAGGCGGTCGTTCCGATCATGGCGGTTTCGATGCTTGGCTACCTGACCTCGCGGTTGCTGTCGCGCGATCCGCTATACCACGGCCTTTCGCGGGTGTTTATCGCGGCGGCGATCAGAGCCCGGCGTGCAACGGAGAAATCGACAGATTCGACCACACACGCGATCTGAAAGGCGCGACAAGTGTGCAGCAATCGTGAAGGGAAGTGATCGTCTGCTCGCTCCTGCGATCTTGTCTCCCGGTCGATTGTCGCCAACACTGGTCTCATCGAGATGCAATCTTGCGTAAAGGAGCTGTTCGCACCGAGTTTCAGACAGTGGCCCAGACGAGCAGTGGCAAAGAAAGTGCTCCGTGGTGGTCGGATTGGGGGGTATGTATGCATAGCCATGAGTTTCACTGGGAACGAGAGTTGATCGTCAAGGAGCCATGTCACGACAAGCGTTCCGTCTTTCAAGCGATCGCGTCGAACATTTCGGAACGAACCGGCGTCGAAATGCGCGCCATATTCGAGCCGCTCCTGGAGCGAGAGGCGCTGGGGTCCACTGGCTTTGGCGGAGGTTTTGCCTTGCCGCACGCCCTCATTCCGAAGCTGCGCGATCCTGCAAAGCTGCTGATGACCTTGCGGCAAGGTGTTGAATTCGATGCGCCGGATGAACGTCCCGTCGACATTTTGCTCGCGGTTCTATGGCCCCTTGATCGACAGGACGAGTTTTTACCTGCGCTTGCCGGGTTTTGCCGGCTGTTCAGATCCGACCGCGTGTTGAAGGGACTTCGCAACGCCAACACCAAGACCGAAGCGATGATCGTTCTGCAGCCGCCTGAGGTAGTCACAGATCGTATTTTGGTTGATCCTTAAACCAAGAGTTTCAGTGGGCTCTCGTCGGCTCGCGGAGATGGCCAGGCCAACCAAATGAACCCGCAGATTTCATGGAGCCCTCTGACCGTGGGCGCCTCAGCCTTCACAATCCCGTGAAAACTAAGGGTTCGGCTGGGCTAATTAGCAGTTTTGTGGCTATTATATGGCCGTGCACAAAAAATTATTCCGACAACATCATATTTTTAGGCATGAAAATTTAGAGATTTCCGGATACTGGCCCGTCGCTTTTGCCGACGGGCCGCATTTCCGATGCAGCCGCAGTGCCCGCTTGATATCTGCTGTTTAACCCTTTGGTTCCTGAGGCCGGTTTCAAGATTACAATCTCGCCAAACGGCCGACATGGACAATGTCCTGTCCGAAAAGACATCTCGGGTTTCAACAGTCCCTCGCGGAGCGCGAAAACAGTCTTAATTCAGGGGGAGGGGCGATCGGCGTATTGTTCCTCAATGCAATCACGAAGCCGAGCAGGGCTTCTATCGTTGCTGGCTTCGCCGGTTTTGAGACTACCCCGATGGACCATGAAAAGGCATCGCCCAGTGCTTCTGGATTTCCAGTGACCATAACGACTGAAACCGCGAACTCCTCGCTTAGATATTGCGCCACTCGGGGTCCTGTGGCGCCGTCGGCAAGATTGACATCCACCAGCGCGATCTCGGCCCGCGGTGCGAAAATTCTGGCGCTCTCGAAGCTCCGCGCTATCCCCGCTACACAATAGCCAAGCTGATTTGCGATGGATTCGAGTTCCATCGCGATCAATGGATCATCCTCTACTATCAAGATACGCTGAATCATTAGAGCCCCCTGCGAATGACCGAACGTTTCGCTGTCAAGCAAGAGCGGCCGACGTCCATTCTGGTAAACCAGGCGAGCCGCGTGTTCACCTAGCGGTCCGCCGTTGGACATATTCTCGAATCATCAATAAATATCACAGTATGATATATGTAAGGTTGTATTTTGAGAATATGTGAAAATGGCCGTTAGCAAGTTGCTGTCACTGAGTTTCCTGATCCTGCTTGTCAGCGCCCCAACGCTTAGTATTTCCAATGCCAAACCCTCTGACGCGGCTTCCAACTGGACGAGAAAGGGGCGAGAGAGCGGTCTCCCGGTTCCAAGATTTGTGTCGCTGAAAGCGGATCGCGCACGTATGCGCATAGGTCCAGCCTTCGAATATGCGATTGAGTGGCTGTACCAGGCACCGGGTTTGCCGTTGGAAATCATCGAAGAATATGGACACTGGCGCCAGGTTAGGGATTGTGATGGCATCACCGGCTGGATGCATCGATCACTCCTCTCTAGCACGCGCACGGCAATGGTCGGACCATGGCTCCAAAGCATGGAGCCTCTTCGAGAGCGACCGCGCAAGGGTGCGTCGGTGACCGCGAAACTAGAGCCGCGGGTACGGGTTCAAGTCTTGACCTGTTCACGCGCATGGTGTCGCGTCTTTACGCAGAGGGGCGGGGTCGCCGGCTACATCCAAAAGTCTTCTCTTTGGGGCGTATACCTTCAGGAGACAATAGACTGACGGGGCCGACTTCGATCGCAGAACACACCAATTCGGGTGGCACGGCTACGGTTGTGGCGATGGCCGCGTCGGTCAAACTTATCGATACGTGAAATAGACAACAATGCTGCCGATCACCTGCACCAGCCCGATCACGACACAAGCGCCAATCAGGATCGGCTTCCACCAGGGTTTGGTCCAATTGATCTTTCGCTTCTGCATTTCCTCGCTCTCATCGTCAATTATCGGTGCTTACGGCAGATATGTGGTCAGATCGACTTGAGCCTGACCCGCTGCTCAAGTTTCTCCGCGTCTTCCTTGCGTTCGCTGTATCGGTCGACGAGATAGGCCGACGCGTCGCGCGTCAGAAGCGTGAACTTCACCAGTTCCTCGCAGACGTCGACCACGCGGTCGTAGTAGGAGGACGGCTTCATGCGGCCGTCGGCGTCGAACTCCTGGTAGGCCTTGGCAACCGACGACTGGTTGGGGATGGTGATCATGCGCATCCATCGGCCAAGCAGCCGGAGCGTGTTCACGGCATTGAAGGACTGGGAACCGCCCGACACCTGCATGACGGCGAGGGTCTTGCCCTGGGTCGGACGGATCGACCCGATCGAGAGCGGGATCCAGTCGATTTGCGCCTTCATGATCCCGGTGATCGCGCCGTGGCGCTCCGGGCTCACCCAGACCTGGCCTTCGGACCAGGTCGAGAGTTCCCTGAGCTCCTGGACCTTCGAGTGGCTGATAGGCGCATCGTCCGGCAGCGGCAGTCCGGAAGGATCGAAGAAGCGCACCTCGGCGCCGAAGTGTTCCAGCAGGCGCCCGGCCTCCTCGGCCAAAAGCCGGGAATAGGACACTTGGCGCACCGACCCGTAGAGGATCAGTACGCGCGGCGGATGGCTCGAGAACGGCGACCGAAGCGAGTCGATATCGGGCTTTCTAAGGAGGCGCAGATCGGCGGCGGGAAGATCAGACAATGCGGCGCCCCTCCTCATCGAGAACCGTCTCGCCGTCTTCCTTGGTGAACGCGCTCTTGAACGCTTCCGCCGGCAGGATGTCGAGCACCGCCTCCGATGGCCGGGCTAGTCGCGTGCCCATCGGCGTGACGACGAACGGCCGGTTGATGAGGATGGGGTGTTCGAGCATCGCCGTCAGGAGCTGGTCGTCGGTGAGCGTCAGATCATCGAGGCCGAGATCCGAATAGGGCGTTCCCTTTTCGCGGATTGCCTCGCGAACCGTAAGTCCGGCGTCGCGGGTCATCTCGGCAAGCTGCTCCCGGCTCGGCGGGGTCTTCAGGTACTCGACGACGGTCGGCTCGATGCCGGCGTGGCGAATGAGCGCCAGCGTGTTGCGCGAGGTCCCGCAGGCGGGGTTGTGGTAGATGGTGACGTCCATGGTCATTCGGCTCCTTCGGCAATTATTGCCGACGTTGGGATGTTTCGGTCGGTGAGCATCCAGCCAACGATGGCCATGGCGACCAGCGCGCCGAGGACCTCGGCGACGATAAAGGCCGGCACATCCGTCGGACGGATGCCCGCAAATGTGTTGGAGAAGGCGCGGGCGATGGCGACGGCGGGATTTGCGAACGAGGTGGACGCCGTGAACCAATAGGCTGCGGTGATGTAGAGACCGACGAGCCACGGTATGGCGTCACTGCGGAAACGCAGTCCCGTCAGGATCGTCAGAACAAGCCCGAACGTGGCGACCGCTTCGGCAATCCACTGACCCGTACCTGTGCGAATGGTTTCCGATACCTGGAACAGGGGCAGGTCGAACATCGCATGGGCGATCACCGTCCCGACGACACCGCCGGCGACCTGCGCGGCAACAAAGAACGCTGCAGCGGATGGCTCGATCTGGCGCCGGGCCGCAAACACCATGGTGACAGCAGGATTGAAGTGCGCGCCGGAAATTGGGCCGAGGATGCTGATCAGCACGACGAGGATTGCGCCCGTCGGTATGGTGTTGCCGAGCAGCGAGACCGCGACGTCGTCAGAAAGATGGTCGGCCATGATCCCTGAGCCGACGACGGTAGCGACCAGGATGGCCGTGCCGAGGACCTCGGCGGCAAGGCGGCGTTTGAGATCGAACGTCATTGTTTCAGCCGGCCTTCGGGACGTTGCGGCCGATCTCGTCGAGCCTTTTCTGCAAGGCGAGCTTGTCGAGACTGGGCATCGGCAGGCTGACGAAGATCGAGATGCGATTGTTGAGCATGCGGTAGGCCTCGGCGAAGGCGAAATGTCGTTCAGCCTCGCTGCCTTCGGCCGCCGCCGGATCGGGCACGCCCCAGTGCGCCGTCATCGGCTGGCCCGGCCAGACCGGACACGCCTCGGCGGCGGCGTTATCACAGACAGTGAAGACGAAGTCCATTGGCAGTGCACCGGATGCGGCGAACTCGTCCCAGGCCTTCGATCGGGCAAAGGACGTGTCGTAGTTCAGCCCCTTGAGAAGCTGCAGAGCAAACGGATGCACTTTCCCCTTCGGCTGCGAGCCTGCTGAATAGGCCTTGAACTTGCCCGTGCCGAGCCGGTTGAGGATGGCTTCGGCAATGATCGAGCGGGCGGAGTTGCCCGTGCACAGAAAAAGGACATTGTAGACTTTGTCGCTCATGCGCGTTCTCCAGTTTTGCTCAACAGGCCTGTGTCTCCTCCCCGGGAGCGCAGCAGGGGGTCAGGTCGGAAATCAATGGTGCGCAGAGCGTGGCGTTGCCGCCGCAGCAGTCCTGCAGCAGGTAGAAAATGACGGCGCGGAACCGATTGAGGTCGACATGGTAGATGATCGAACGGCTTTGCCGCTCGCCCCGGACCAACCCCGCCTGCGACAGCGTTGCCAGGTGCGCCGACATGGTGTTTTGCGGCACATCGACGAGCCTGGCCAGTTCACCCGCCGGCACACCTTCGGGTTCGCGCTCGACCAGCAGGCGGAACGTGCGTAGGCGCGTCGGTTGGGCAAGGGCGGCGAGCGCCGCGATCGTCTGATGATCATCCATGTATCCAGAATAATGGATATACATGACAAATTTATGACATGAGGTCTGGACTGCCCGTGCCCAAATTCAACCGCTGAAACGCCTTCAGGAGAACCGGGCTCCGGCTGGAGGGATCGCCTGCGCAACAGCGGATCCGTGGAGGGAGGCACTCGGAATCGAGCACGGACTCCCAGGGCAGAGTGACCGGCAAAAACGGAGGAGGCTTTTTTATAGCTCGGCAACGCGGAAGCAGCCTGCAGGCAGTATGTCCCGCGCAAATTGGTGCGAGCAGACGTTCAACTATTGTCAACAACAGTTGAGCGTCTGTTAGAAATGCAGAAAGTGTGCATAATTGGCAAATGAGAACAATCAGTTATTGAGACTGATCGCGAGTTGGCCGGGTGCCATCTTCGTCAAAGCAGCAAACTATCACTGAATGCAGGGAGAATTCGACAACAATCCAGGGAGGAAGAACAATGAACAAAGGGAACGTATCGCGTCGAGAGTTGCTGGGAGCATCGACGCTTGTCGGAGCAACTGCGATTGGCGCTCTTGCTGCGCCGCCCGTGCTGGCCCAGGCCCCAACCGTCATCAAAATGCAATCATCCTGGCCCGCGTCGGATATCTGGATGGATTTTGCTCGCCAGTACGTCGAACGGGTCGAGCGAATGTCCGGCGGACGCCTGAAATTCGAACTTATGCCCGCCGGCACGGTTGTCGGCGCGTTTCAGGTGCTCGACGGCGTCAATGACGGCGTGATCGACGCAGCCCACACCGTTCCGGTCTATTGGTACGGCAAGCACAAGGCAGCCTCTCTTTTCGGTACAGGGCCGGTATTCGGCGGCAGCGCAACCACCATGCTCGGATGGTTCCATCAAGGCGGAGGCAAGGACCTCTACCGGGAACTCACCCAGGACATCATGGGTCTGAACCTCTATGGTTTCTATGGCTTTCCGATGCCTGCGCAGCCGTTCGGCTGGTTCAAGAATCCGGTCGCGACCGTGAACGACGTCAACGGTCTCAAATATCGTACGGTCGGGCTTGCCGCCGATCTCATGCAGAACATCGGCATGAGCGTTGCTCAACTTCCGGGCGGCGAGATCGTGCCGGCGATGGAGCGGGGCGTCATCGACGCTTTCGAATTCAACAACCCGTCGTCGGATCTACGGTTTGGTTCGCAGGATGTCGCCAAGAACTACATCCTGTCGTCCTATCATCAGGCGAGCGAATCCTTCGAGTTCCTCTTCAACAAGGATGTATTTGACGACCTTCCCGACGATTTGCAGGCGATCCTCGAGTATGGCGTGGAAGCCGCAAGCACCGCGAATACCGCATCCGCGATGGACAACTACTCAAGCGACCTACAAAAACTCCAGACTGAACATGGCGTAACCGTGCATCGCACGCCCAAGGAAATCCTGGATGCGCAGCTGAAGGCCTGGGATGAGATCATCCCCACGCTTGAAGCGGATGCGTTCATGAAGAAGGTGCTCGACAGTCAGCGGCAGTGGGTTGAGAGGGTCGTATATTACGAGTTGATGAATTCGGCCGATCTAGCACTCGCCTACGAGCATTATTTTCCCGGAAAACTGAACCTCGGAAAATAAGTCGTAAGGGCCCGGAGTTCCGGGCCTCCTTCTGATGAACGGGATGGGGGCCTCTATGCTGCGTTACATCGCATTCGCCGACGACTTGTCGGCGTGGTTCGGCAAGGTATTCGCATGGGGAATCCTCATCATGGCCTTCGGCGTCGGCTATGAGGTTGTCGCACGCTATCTCTTCCGTGCTCCGACCCCGTGGGCCTTCGATCTGAGCTACATGCTCTATGGAACGCTGTTTATGATGGCGGGAGCCTATACCCTATCGCGTGATGGCCATGTGCGCGGCGACTTCATCTACCGGCTCTGGAAACCGCGCACGCAGGCCAGGTTGGAACTGGTGCTGTATTTCATCTTCTTCTTTCCGGGTATAACCGCACTTGTCTTCTCGGGCTGGAAGTACGCCGAGCGCAGCTGGCGCTACCTGGAGGTCAGTTCCAACAGCCCGGCCGGTGTGCCGATCTTCCAATTCAAGTCCGTGATCGTCGCCGCCGGTATTCTTTTGTTCCTGCAAGGCGTGGCGCAGGTCTTCCGCTGCATTCTCTGCATGCGGACGGGAGAGTGGCCGAAAGCGGCCGAGGATGTCGAAGAACTGGAAAAGGTGCTGCTGGAGACGAAAAGCCTGGACGTGCTCAAGTCCGACGAAGAGGGCTTTCTTTCGTCGCGGAAACTTGACTCTGGACGCGAGCCACGGGATCGGGACCCCCAATGACGGATGCACACATCGCCGTCGGGATGCTTCTCATCCTGATCCTTGCCATCTTCCTCGGTTTCCCGGTGGCTTTCACCTTGATGGCACTGGGTGTCGGCTTCGGATACTATGCCTACTACGATGCGGCCCGCATGTGGCGCGCCTACGATCGCGCGCTCGAATCCGGCGCCGACACCTTCACGCTGGCGGAGACCTGGGTTGGTGGCTTCTTCAACAACCGGATTTTCGATCTGTTCGTCAACCAGACGTATTCGGTGATCCAGAACGATGTGCTGACGGCCATTCCGCTGTTCCTGTTCATGGGATATATCGTTGAGCGGGCCAACATCGTCGACCGGCTGTTCTCGACCCTCTACCGCGTCACGCACCGGGTGCCAGGCTCGATGGCGGTCGCTGCCCTGGCCACCTGTACGCTCTTTGCCACCGCTACCGGCATCGTCGGGGCCGTGGTGACGTTGATGGGGCTGCTCGCCCTGCCGGCGATGCTGAAAGCACGATACGATGTGCGGTATGCGACAGGCGTGATCTGTGCAGGTGGCACGCTCGGCATCCTGATCCCGCCTTCCATTTTGCTGATCGTCTATGCGGCCACCTCCGGAATCTCGGTCGTGCGCATGTACGCGGCGGCGCTCCTGCCCGGCATCATTTTGGCAGGTTTTTATCTTGTCTATGTGGTCGGCCGCGCAATCCTGCAGCCGCACCTGGCGCCGCGGCCAACGAAGGAGGACGTTGGGCAGCATACGCCGGTCCAGCTCGCCTGGATGATGCTTACATCCTTTGCGCCGCTCACCTTTCTTATTTTTGCGGTGCTCGGTGCCATTCTCTTCGGCCTGGCGACCCCGTCGGAAGCCGCCGCAATCGGTGCGTTGGGTGGGCTTGCGCTTGCGGCCGCCTATCGGGCTCTCACCTGGCAGCGATTGAAGGAGTCGGTCTATCTGACGGCGCGAACGACCGCGATGGTCTGCTGGCTGTTCGTCGGTTCAGCGACCTTTGCGTCGGTATTCGCCTATCTCGGCGGTCAACAATTCATCAGTGATTTCGTGACCAGCCTGGATATGTCGCCGCTGATGTTCCTGATCTTGGCCCAGATCATCATCTTCATTCTCGGCTGGCCCCTGGAATGGACTGAAATCATCGTGATCTTCATCCCGATCTTCATTCCGCTGTTGCCGCATTTCGGGATTGACCCATTGTTTTTTGGCGTCCTCGTAGCAGTAAACTTGCAGACGGCGTTCCTGTCGCCACCGATGGCGATGTCGGCATATTACCTGAAGGGAGTTTCGCCCGCGCATGTTAAGCTGACCGACATCTTCCGCGGCATGATGCCCTATATGTTAATCGTCGTATTCTGCATGGTCGTCATCTATCTGTTCCCGAGCATCGTCTACATGCTGCCGGATCTACTCTATGGAGGGCCGAGATGATGCGTTTCTCGGCCCAGGAATCGATTAGGAAAGACCGATGAACAGACGCCGGACCTTTGCACTCGTCGCGTTCCTGGCCCTTGTCGCCTTCTGCTCGGTCATCCTGACATTCGTGCCACGCATCGATCTCGCGGCTGCGCTGCTGCTCGGAATTCTCCCTGCGGGGTATGATATCTGGGATCAGCTGTTTCGGCGGTCGCCAAAATCGCCTGAATAGATTGCACGTGTCTTCCGATCCGGAGAGGTGGCTCGCCGCGAGAGAATGTCACTCGATCAATGTGGCGCAGCTTCGCGGTATGAGAGCGTGACAACTCCAACGACAGCCTGGATATTTCCACTTCACATAAGTCCTTGTCTCAAGCTGAGGTGCGGGCGACTTGAAGTTTTACCGATCCCGCAAACCTCATCACACTTAGTTGATTAATATTTGCGTCTTTTGGTAGATCAATTTAGCATTTGTTTTTGATGTGAAGTGACGGATGTCGGCGCAATAAGAATAATTGAATTATGTTGCTCAAGCATAGCGAAAATGTCGCTCCTGAGCGCTACAGAAGTTAGGTTAAATATTTGCAATCACAAAAAAGCCATAAAAAAATCGTCAAATTGTCCGGATCAGCGGTGGTCTTGAACGGTTGTTATTCTTTCCCCTCCTTAGGCGAGTTTATCGCCTGCAATCACGGGGCTGCGCCACAACCGATACTTTTGTGCCGGGTGGGAATGTCCTGGCTGAAAAACGCACGGAGGAGTTCTCTTGGAACGAAATGCCGATCTCTCAAAAGCCCCACGCTTCATTCTGCTTGTTTGCGCCCTGGGGCTTAGCACCGGAGGTGCGTTCGCCCAAAAACCGGACGCGCCACGCAATTCTCACCCAGTCCAGCACGGCGATGGATGGGAATGCGATCATGGATACCGGCGCATTGATCGCGCCTGTGATGCGATAGAAATCCCTAAGAACGCTTTTTTGCGTGACTGGGGAAACGGCTGGAAATGCAAGAGGGGCTTTCGCCAGGAGCTCAATCAATGCGTTGCGGTGAGCGTTCCCGCCCATGCGTACCTTGACGAGTTCGCTTCGGATGGATGGGAGTGCGAGGTGGGGTACCTAAAGAGTGGCTCCCAATGCGACCCGATCATCGTCCCCCAAAATGCACACGCTACATACAGTAGCCATGGGCCGGGCTGGGCGTGCAATCGAGGTTACAGGGAGAGTAGTGGCGCTTGCGAAAAGGTGAGGGTGCCGGAGAACGCGTACCCCGATTTTGCAGGCTATGGGCCCGGATGGAAATGCAGGCGCGGCTACACACAAGAAGGTGACGCGTGTCGCGCAATACAAGTTCCCTCACACGCATACCTGACATCGTCAGGTGAAGAATGGAAATGCGAGCGGGGATATTATCGGTTCAACTCCTCCTGTACGAAAATTGAAGTGCCTGGCAATGCTCACCTCGACTATTCCGGTAATGATTGGGAGTGCAACAGAGGCTATGAAAAGCTAGGCAAGAGTTGCCGGCTGGCATATCCGGATACATGAGGTAGCGGCGGCAGGGAAGCGGTGCGCCGGACGGCTTGCGCAACGCTTGTCATGGTCGCTGACCGGCACTTTTAGTATCCCGCCGCTCAGGGCCGAAGAGCGGCGGACGAGATGTCCTCGACCTATCGGTTCAGCTCAGCATTAGCGTTCCCGGGCCATGGTTGTCGTGTCGGATCGGCGGCGGCGTTGCGGTCGTGCACGGCTAACTCTGATTGGGTATCAGGCGTGCAGATGCTCTGCTGGATCAGCCAAGATGAAGTTCTTTCCCCGACGATGTGATCAAGCTTGCGGATGCTGGCAGCCCATAGAGCCGCGCGGACTTCCTTGCATCAAGATTATATCATGATATGATATAAAAATTGAATGGAGGAGATTCCGATGTCCGAAACGAAGAGTGACGGTTGGTCGGCGTATCAACCCTCGAAGACAATGTGGTTCTGGTCCATAGTCGGTGCTTCAATACTGACAATGATCGTCGGCTTTACGTGGGGCGGCTGGACTACCGCCGGACGAGCCGAGATGCTCAGGGAGCAGGCGGTAAGGGTGGCTCGTGCAGAGCTAATCTCCGATATCTGCGTTCATAACTTCATCTCCGCCGTCAACGCGGCCGACAATCTGAAAGAACTGAAATCGAAGTCCAGCTGGGAGCGGGACGATTTCATCAAGAACGGCGGGTGGGCAATGGTTGACGGCCTAGCCACGCCGGTACCCGATGCCGCTGACACTTGCGCCGGTGCGCTGGTGGATCTGAAGGAGTTGCCTTCGGTTGCGGATGTCCAGACCAGCAGCTAATGCATCCTTTAGCTTGCGGCTTGGACGCTTGAGCAACCAAAGACAGCCCGTCTGAAATGACTTCAGACGGGCTGTCGTCGTTTTGGGCGGCCGAGGTCGCCCCATCGCGATGGTCATGAACATCGCGCCCGAAGCTGGTCGCCACCGCGCCATGAAGCTTGACCGGCCCCGCAAACTGGCTTTTCGTATTACTTATGCAATAGGCACCACTGCCGCGGAGAAGTCATGCAGGCCGCCAGATCCGATATCAGCCGCCGCGTGAAAGAGATTGTCGCCGAACTATTGGAAATTCGAAGGGAAGCTGTCCGGGATGACACCTCTTTCGTAGACGATCTCCAGGCAGACTCCTTGATTCCGAACTGGCCACGGCGATTGAGGAGGAGTTCGACGTCTACATCACCGATGCCTCACTGGACAGGATCGTAACCGTTCGCGATATGATCGACTTCATCGTCTACTTTAAAAAGGAAGCCCAAAGGAGCTAGAATGGTTTGAGATGATTGGCCTGGCCTGTGGCCGCCACTGGCTGTGAGATCGAAGCGAATGGAAACGGTTCAGGAAGGCTCTTCTATTGCGGCACCTGTCCTTGGTCGAGACGCCTCCTGCGCGCTCCCTCCAGACCCCGTCTGTTCATTTTTTCGCTGAGCGTGCGGACGGGAATGCCAAGGCTTGCGGCTGCACGCAATGTGTTGCCGCCGTTAAACTCAAGCGCTTCCGAAATCAGACGAGCCTCATAGGCGGCCAGCCGCTCCGGCAGCGACAGACCGGAGACTTCTTGCGTATTTGCTTCGACAGGCGGCACTGGTTCATCCAGGCCAAGGGCAAATCGCTCCGCAAGGGCCTTTAGCTCGCGAACGTTGCCGCGCCATACCCTGCGCTGAAGTTGTCGTGCCGCATCAGGCGTGACGGCCCGTTCGGGGCGGCCATATCTGCGCGCCGCCAGGTTTGCAAAATGGACAAAGAGCAGGCCGATATCTTCCCGACGCTCACGCAGAGGTGGAATGCGGATATCCACCGTTGCCAGTCGATAGAAAAGATCCTCACGGAAACGGCCGGCCTCAATGTCGGCCGACAGATCGGTTTTTGCCGCAGCCACGATACGCACATCGACCGGGCGCAACCGGTTCTCGCCGAGCCGCTCGATCGACCGCTCCTGCAACACCCGCAGGATCTTTGCCTGCAGTCCCGATGGCATCGACTCGATTTCGTCGAGAAAGAGGGTTCCGCCGCCCGCATGTTCGAACTTGCCCTCACGCTCCGCGATTGCGCCGGTAAAGGCACCCCTCGCATGGCCGAAGACCTCGCTTTCGAAGATGCTATCGGGCAACGCGGCGCAGTTGATCGCGACGAATGGGCCGGAGGACCGGCGGCTTTGCTGGTGCAGAGCACGCGCGACGAGTTCTTTGCCCGTACCCGTTTCTCCAACGACCAGGACATCGATGTCGACATCAGCAAGTGTCGCGACGCGCGAGCGCAAGTCGCGGATCGCCGCGCTGTCGCCGACGATGCCTCCAATCTCCTGCCGCTCGCCAACCAACCCCTGCAACCGTCCGATTTCGTCCTTCAGCCGTCGCTTCTCGATGGCCTTGTCGAGAACCGTGAGCAGGCGCTCGGCATCGTAGGGCTTCTCGAGGAAGTCCTCCGCCCCCTGCTTCATAGCCTGCACTGCAAGGTTTACGTCCCCGTGCGCCGTGATAAGCACGACCGGCACGTCACTCCTCTGGCAGACGATCGAATTCAGCAGCGTCATACCGTCGACGCCTGGCATGCGAACATCTGTCACCACCACATCCGGCACCTGTTGAAGGAAGAACTGAAAAGCTTCCTCCGCCCGATGAAAAGCGTCGACAGAGAAGCCACTGATGGTAAGCCAGTCCGTTGCGGCCTTGAGGAGATCGCGATCGTCGTCAACCAGGAACACGCGCCCGCGGCTCATTGCGCGGCCTCCAGATCGCGGGGAAGAGGGGTACGCAGAGGTACGGAGATTGTCGCACAGGTTCCACCGCCGGGCGCCTCATGGAAACGGATCTCTCCGCCGCATTCCCTGACGATCGTCGTCGCGATGGACAGCC
This sequence comes from Ensifer sp. ZNC0028, assembly GCF_000799055.1. NCBI lineage: Bacteria > Pseudomonadati > Pseudomonadota > Alphaproteobacteria > Hyphomicrobiales > Rhizobiaceae > Ensifer > Ensifer sp. ZNC0028. The sequence goes on along the minus strand of NZ_JTLA01000066.1, from coordinate 92,870 downwards.
CCAAGCCTAGTCCTTCTCCGGTCAGCTTGGTGGTGAAGAATGGTTCGAGGACGCGTTCGCGATGTTCGGGAGCGATGCCCGTGCCGTTGTCAACGATGTGTACCTCTACGCGTCCATCGCCCTGAGTTCGCCGGATGACGATCGAAGGATCGGCATGACCTTCTACCGCGTCGAGCGCGTTGAGCAGCAGGTTCAACATTGCCTGCTCCAGTTTGAGCGCGACAGCCGTTACGACGGGGGAAGGGGCCTCCGCTTCGACCCGAGGCGTCAGGCCCAGACCTTTCGCACGCGGCGAGGCGAGTTCCACTGCGTTATGAATGACCGTATCGATCGCGACCTCCTCGAGCTCGGAAGCGTCCTTACGGGCAAAGGTCTTCAGATGTTTGACGGTGCGCTGCATGCGTTTTACGAGTGAGCGTGCATCAACGATCCTTGTCCCGACTGCATCCAGCTCGTCCTTGGTGGCAAGCACCGCTGTCGTCGCGAGCGTGGCGTCGAGCGCGGCGAGCGGTTGGCTCACCTCATGCACGATTGCGGTAGACATACGGCCGAGTGCGGCCATTTTTTCCGAGTGGATGATTTCTTCCTGCATGCGTCGCAGTTCCCTTTCGGTCTTTCGGCGCATTTCAATCTCGCTGGCAAGGTCCTGAGTGCGCGCGGCGACCATGCGCTCGAGCGTTTCGCCCTGGCGCAGCCGCTCGCGGATGATCTGGGTGCGCTGATGCAGAAAATAGAGGGCCCCTGTTGCAAGAAGTCCGCCAATCAGCGTTGCGAGTGCCCAAAATCCGGCGAGCTTTGCCGTATCTTCCATGCTCGTTGCTGCCAGCACCCGCCAGCCGCCCTGTTCAACCGCTGAGAAGCGGGCAAGCAATTGTCCGCGTTCATCAGCTATGCGAACGGACGGCTCTTCCGGTCCGCCTTCCGGCAAGCCGATGTCAGCGGGAAGGATGGGGCTTGTCGCTGCAAGGTCGGCACCCTCGTAAGTGCGCTCCTCGGCCAGTCTTGAGGTGGCCGGCTGCCCGAGCGGTACCAATGGCCGATACTTCCACAGAGGATTGCCGGAGAGAAAGACGATGCCGAAACGGTCCGCAATCGCGGTTTGAACGCCGGCGGCTTCCCAGGCGCGTTCAAGCGGAGAGAGGTCCGCCTTGACGACGACAACAATTGGCGGCCGGCCGGCGAGGTCGATGCGCGAGGCGAGAAAATATCCCGGTTTCTTCGTCGTCACGCCAATGGCATAGAATCGCCCTTCACCCTGGCGCATTGCGTTGCTGAAGTAGGGACGGAAACTGTAGTCATGCCCAACAAAGCTTTCCGGCGTCGCGTGATTGCTCGCAGCCAGGGTTATGCCATTTGCGTCGAGGATGTAGAGCTCGGCAGGTCCGGCCTGCTGCACGATCGTTTCGAGATAGTCGTTGGCAGCTGCAAGCACCGGCGCGGTGCGTTCACCTTTTGCCAGCGCGCGGATGCGTGCATCTTCGCCCACCACCACCGGCAGATAACGAAAACGTTCGATTTCCGTCGTAATCGTCCGGTTGGTCAGAACCAGGCTGCGCTGAAGCTGGCTTTCCAGCGTGCCGAGCGCGACGCCGTTTGCGACGTAGTAGGCAACGAATGGCGCGATACACGTCAAAACGAGCATTGCGATCGTCATGCGGCCGATAGTGCGCGTCATCCTCGGGTCGATCCGTTTCCAGTGTCTTTGGACCACGGAGTCTAACGTCACTTCCGCGTCGCGAGAACCGGAGAATTGCGCTCGATCCTCACACGGCACACTGAGGATATCGGTTCCCTCCTCAGCACGAACGTTTTGCCGGGCACTCCTCATTGGCTGCAGGGACGAAGCACGATCGGCTCGCCGCCCCGCCGGCCAAGTTCGATACAGCTACCGATATCGCAGAGCGTCCAACCGGAAAGAGTGGCGCCTGAAGCGGCCAACACGAGCTCGGGCAAAGGCGGCAGGTGCGGCTGCCAGACCCACCAGCCATCTTCCAACCGGGCGCCTTCGCCGGGCTCCATCCCGGCCCCCGATCCCTTGACACGGGCCTCCTGTAGAACCAACCCATCCGCGGTGATTGCCCAACTCTCCTGCCAGCCCGTCCTTTCTACGGAATGAGTCCAGCCAAGGGTAAAGAGACCGGCTGCAACCGTGATCGCCTTGCCGCCGGTGATGCAAAGCAGGGCGCTCATGTCGTTTTCGGCGTCCTTGCCGCCGGTTCCACTTTCGCAGACCTGGCCTTTCGCCAGACAAGAATCGCGAAGACGGCTGCGAGTGCGAAGCCTGCTTCGTCGGTCGCCGGCAGGGCTGCAAGCATACTGAAAGACGCAGCGGTCGCGAGCGCCCGTTCGAACGCGGAAAGCCGAACCGCTGCAAATCCGATGACCGCAGCGCCCCAAAGGCCGATGGCAAGAGCCGTCTTAAAGACGATGTATGCGACCGCTGCCGGGTAGCCGAGGCTCGCCGCGAGCGGGCCGCCGTCCTGAAGCATCAGCGCGGGCGAATAGACCGCCATGAACGGGATGACAAACCCGGCGGCGGCAACCTTGATCGCCTCGATCGAAATCTTAAGGCCACTTTCGCGTGCGATCGGCGCAGCCGCGAAGCAGGCGAGTGCGACCGGCGGTGTGAGGTCGGCAAGGATGCCGAAGTAGAACACGAACATGTGGCTGACGATCAGCGGCACGCCGAGTTCCAAAAGTGCGGGGCCGGCAATCGACGAGGTGATGATGTAGTTGGGGATCGTGGGAATGCCCATGCCAAGGACAAGGCAGGTGACCATCGTCAGCAGCAGGGACAGAAAGAGGCTTTTGCCGCCGACTGAGACGATGAACTGGCCAAAGGTGTTTGCGGCACCCGTCAAAGTCATCGTGCCGATGATGATGCCGACGAGTGCGCAGGCGATCGCCACTGGCAGCGCCGTCTTGGCACCCTCGGCAAGCGCGTCGCGGCAGATTAGAAGCGTTTCTCTACCGCCCTGGCGAAAGGCGTTGGCAAGGACGAGCGCGGTCAGTGCGACCATGATGATCTTGATGCCAAATTGGAAGAATGCGGCTGCGACAAGGCCGAGGCCTACCCAGAAAATGACGCGGATGATCGTTGAACTGATCCCGAGCGCGAGTGAACTGCCAAGGATGAGCAGCAACGTGAAGCCGAGGCCAACCGTGCCGGCAAACAGCGGCGTATAGCCAGAGAAAAGCAGCCAGACGAGCGCTGCAAGCGGCAGGATCAGGTACCAGCCCTTGGCGATTGCCGCACGCGCCGAAGGAAGTTCGGTTTTCGGAAGTCCAAGCAGCCCCTGTTTTCCGGCCTCCAGATGCACCATCCAGAAGGCGGAAGCGAAATAAAGGATCGCCGGGATGAGCGCCGCCTTGACGATCTCGTGATACTCCACACCAAGCGTTTCTGCCATGATGAAGGCCACGGCCCCCATCACCGGCGGCATGATCTGGCCGCCCATCGAGGCGGTCGCCTCGACACCGCCGGCAAAGGCCGGCCGATAGCCGAACCGTTTCATCAAAGGGATGGTGAACTGCCCGGTCGTGACGACATTGGCCACGCCAGAGCCTGAAATCGTGCCCATCAGTCCGGAAGAAATGATCGATACCTTCGCCGGCCCGCCGCGCCGTGCACCAACCAGGCTGAGAGAGACGTCGTTGAAGAGCTGGATCATGCCCGCCTTTTCCAGGAAGGCGCCGAAGAGGATGAACAGAAAGATGTAGCTTGAAGAGACCAGGGTCGGGATCCCGTAGATGCCCTCGGTGCCGTAGGCCATGTGGTCGATGACCTGAGAAAAACCGTAGCCCCGGTGATCGAGCGGGGAGGGCAGGTACTCGCCGAACAGGCAATAGGCCAGGAATATGCCGGAGATGACGGGCAGCGCCGGGCCCATCAGTGCCCACGCGGCGGCAAAGACGACAGCAATGCCGAGCACGCCGAAAAAGATATCGATCGGCAGCGGGTCGCCAGCCCGCACCAGAAGATCCGCATACTCATAGCACTGGTAAAACGCGACACTCATTCCCAGCGCCGACAAACCCCAGGCCATTATGCGTGCTACTTTACCCTTGCCGGTCATGGCGGCGAGCAGCGGGAATATCAACACCGTGACGAAGCCGACGTGGATAGCGCGCACGAGCTGGCTCGGTGGATCGATCAGATGGGCGGCCGTGGCGATCTGAAAGATGGAAAACAGGAAGGCGATCGCAAAGAGCAACCGCCCTTCGCTTGTCCTTGGAAATCCACCCGCGAGCGCATCGTGCTTCGTGAGATCGACGGCCGGGCCGCTGGCCGGTGTCATGGTATCGTGCATGTTTCCTCCCGATATATCCGCTGGGAAAGCACACGTCCGTGCGGCATCCTCCAACACCGCACGGACGATGTTAAGGCTGTTAGAGCAGCCCCTTTTCCTTGTAGAAACGCTCCGCACCCGGATGCAGGGGGATCGGCATGCCCTTCACCGCATCCTCAAGCTTGATCTTCTCGGCAGCCTTATGGGCGGCCGCCATGGCCGGCAGGTTCTCGAAAAGCTGTTTGGTCATCTGATAGGCGGTCTCGTCGGACACCTGCGAGTGTGTGACGAGAAAGTTGACGACGGCAACCGTGGGGACGTCCTTGTCCTGACCCTGGTAGGTACCGGCCGGAACGGTTGCGGCGATATAGGGCGCGCCGAGCTTGGCGGCGATATCTTCAGGAACTGAAACCATCTGCACGTCGAGCGAAGTCGCAAGATCCTTGAACGACGAAACACCAAGGCCTGCCGACTGGAGCGTGGCATCCAGCTGACGGTTCTTCATCAGCTCGACGGACTCGGCAAACGGCAGGTATTCCGTTTTTCCGAGGTCCTCATAGCTCATGCCGGCTGCCCCGAGGATCGCGCGCGCGTTGAGCTCGGTCCCCGATTTCGGAGCGCCGACAGAAAGGCTCTTGCCCTTGAAGTCGGCAAGCGTCGCAATTCCGGATTCCTTCGACGCCATGATCTGGATATAGTTCGGATAGATCGCGGCGATGCCGCGCAACTTGTCGAGGGGCGCCTTGAAGCCCGCCTCGGCATTGCCTTCCCAGGCGAGCTTGACGGAATCCCCAAGTGCAAAGGCGATCTCGCCGCGGCCCTGCTGCAAGAGGTTCAGGTTTTCGACAGAGGCCTTGGTCGCTTGGACCTGTGTGCGGACACCCTCGATTTTCTCGCCATAGATCTTCGATAGCGCGACCCCGAGCGGATAGTAGACGCCGGAAGTTCCGCCGGTCAGAACGTTGACGAATTCGTCGGCCCGCGCTGAAGCAGCGGTCGTGGCAATGGAAATGGTTGTCAGCGCCGCGATCGCGGCCCGTTTCATGGCATTTTTCATGCAAATTCCTCCCGTTTGTTCGTGACGCAGTGTCTCCCGTCTGCATCCGATTGAAAGTGTCAGCAAGAACTGGGCCAACTCAAACACGGCGGCTCTTCAGGGAAAGGTTCCCCACATCTTGACGGCTTCCGGCAAGAAATTGCCGAAGCGTGCGTCTTGCGGCAGAATTTTGCCGTCCGGTTGTTAAGCGCATCTCCTGAGCGCGAAACCCGTTCGCTCCTGTTTTCTCCGTGTCAGGGAGTGCAATGTCCCTCCCAGGGACCTCGGACTTCGGTTACTTCCGGCTGATCAAAAGCCGAGAAGCGCAGGCCTGGCCAAAGCGAAGCATCTGGTCGCGCAGAGAGGGCTCGACCACGCGCCGCGCCGCTTCCCTGTAGTCGAACCATGCCAATCGTCGCTGGCCCTTCTCAGGAAAGTTTGCGCAGCATTGGACGACTTCCAGAGCGTGGATCTGAACCCTGCAAGAAATGTTGAAACCGCCGTCCATTCGCTTCCTGTAAAAATAGTGGCCGAGGGGGGCGATCTGGCACCTGCCTTTCACGCCGGCCTCTTCAAAAGCTTCGCGGGCTGCGACCTCATGGGCGCTCTTTCTCTTCATCGGCCATCCCTTTGGAATGACCCAGCGACCCGTGTCCCGGCTCGTAATCAAGAGGAACTCCGGAGCGCTCGTATTGTTAAGACGGTAGCATAGGGCCGCGTACTGCATTCGCGCGGGGCGGCGAAGCATCAAGTTCAGGTCGGAGGCGATCTGGCCTAACAGGTTCACGGGTACCACCCGATAGAGCTTACCGGTGTTCCTCCCGGTAGCTTCCCTTTCTTGCGGGTTGAAAACAAAAGATAACGTCTGAAGGGGCTCTCTGTTCCCAAGGCGGCGTCATGCCCTCGGGTTCGCATGAGGGGGCATGCCGGCAAAGCTATGCCGAGCGCCCGCCAGTACGTTATCATTCCAAATTGCGGGCGTTCACTCGCACGTTTTCAAGCTATCGCGCTCCTGGAGCAGCATTAGATAACGGCGCCTCATATCGTCGACGGATATGTCGCCGTTGATCCAGAATTGCACGAGAGCATGGAATTCAGGATGGTCATCGATCGGAAAATTCTGATCGCGCCATTTGGCGATGACACGATCGGCGATGTCTTTACGGGTTGTCATTCGCGTCCTGTCTTGGCCGAGCGGTCGTGACCTTGACCTTTTTCACACGCCAGCGTCACGCGACGTGGCGTCGGTATTAACGAAGTCTCGACGGTGTTGCCAGCGTGCTCATTGACACTGGGCCTTGCTCGTTGGAAGAGTCGAACAGATTATGAGAGGGAAAAAACGCATGTCAGACGAAAACAAACCTGATGACGCCGCCGTCGTCACGGAAGCAACAGCTCCGGCACAGGTGACGGCGCCGAAGAAACGCGGACCGCGGGCGAAGAAAGTAGCGGACGTGTCTACTTCAGAGCCAAGCGTCGCGCCGGCCGCCAAGCGGGGCCGCAAGCCCAAGGAGGCACGGGCCGTGGCAGTGCCGGAGGTCACTAAGAAAAAGGGTATGGCGAAGAACACCGAAAAAGGCACTGCGTCGAAATCGTCGGCGAAGGAGCCACTCTCGGTGCTGGGCGAGATCGCGGATCTTCTTCAGCTCGAGGAAGAGAATGCGCGGCTGCGCAAGGCGCTCAGTGAGAAGCTGCGGGCGGAGAATGCCGATCTGCGCAAGCGGCTCGGAATTGCTTGAAGCACGTCGTGAAAGGCCGATCGGTTGCGCGATCGGCCATCGTCCTCACATTTATCTGGGATGGGCGTCGTATGCCCAGGGTGACGAGGCGTCATGAAATCACCATGGAAGTTCTTGCTTGATCTGGCGTCGCGAGGCAGAGCTGCCGGAGCGGCAGAGGAAGCAACGAAACCCGAGACGGAGTACCCGCACGCGCCACCTGCCAACCCTGGTTTTGCTATAGACCCCTCAGTACCTGACGAGCCAGCAACTGCGTTGGGGGTGGCGCCAATTGAGGTCGCAAGCGATCCGGGCGCTGAAGCGGCGAATAGTGCTGCTAATGTGCCTGCCGGTGATAATACGGCGTCTGCCTCGCCAAAGTCGGCCGATACCAGCGAGCGGATCGATCGGCCCAAAAGAAAACCGTCGAGACGGCAGATACGAGCAAAGAAATCGAATGCCGCTGAAGTTGCGGTAGCCGCCAAGGTCGAGTATGGAGCAGCAAACTCCGACGTCCACGTGCCGCAGTCGGCATTTTTCGATGAAGCTACCGCACTGGACGGCGACATCAAGCAACTAAGGCAGGACCTCGCGGAAAAACTGTCTTTGCAGAACGCTCAGCTCAGGAAGCTGCTCGAGCGATTCTGATGCGCGATGCCGCGACTTGCCGCTCTTGACCCTTGGATATCTATGAAGCCACAGCAACGGAATTTTATCGTCGAAGTGAAGTCCAGTCGCAGGCGGTCGGCCGTTCGGCCAACCTCGATCTGGGGCGACACCGATCTGAAGGCGCTGGTGCGCGAGGCCGAAGTTTCAGAGCCGCATCTGTTTGACGCCGACGGTGAAACGGGCAACGCCGCTCCCCGGCAAAGTGGTGAGCCGAGCGCGGATGTAGAAAGAACGATGGCTCAAGGCTCACAAAGCGGCAGCGTTGCTGCCGTGGCGGAGGAAACAGCTGTCCTGCCGCAGTGCGTCGAAGAAATTTTTATCCCGTTGGTCGAGATTGCGTCGGCAACTCTGGCCGCGCCACAGCTTCCAAAGCGTCCGCGCCGACCGCGTGTCTTGCGTCGCGCCCAAGGGGAGGCCACGGTTTCGCCAACGCAAGTCACGGTCGACGAGCTTGCCGGGCTCGAAGAAGAAAACCGCAGACTGAAGGGGCTTCTGGCGCGACGGCTTCGACGGGAAAATGCGTTGCTTAGAGAGATGCTCCAGCGGTTTTAAGCAAACAGGAAGATTGGGCGGGTTGACCCAGTCACCGTCCCCCTTTGCCGTCGCAATCGTATCTTGCGCTGACATTAAAGCTTCCTATCTCTGGTGCGATCCTCGACATGGAGCCTCGAGATGGACCGACTGGCAACGCGTTCACGTTCCGATTACGAGATGGAAATTCTTCCTCCGAAGCGTGAGGAACGAGACGTCCGAAATACGGTGACGTGCCTCTGTTGCCAAAAGAAGCGGCTCGCCTCGCACATGGACGCCGACGGCTGCGGCATTTGCGAGGAATGCCTCGCACCGTGAGTTCGATCACACCACGGCGTCACCTAGGACGTTGGCGAACCGCAACGAAGCGTCAATGCAGTTGTTCGACGGTCAGATTGGGCGATCTCTGTCGATCCCGATCAGGCGGGGCGATGCGGCAATCGAGCAGCTAGGTAAGCCGATGTCGCGCGCTTCAACTCATATGCGGTCGAGGTGCGTAACATCCTTGGCCATATGAAATGACGACGTTGAAGGTTGTTGATTTTTGGGTGGAATGCTTAAAGCTCCCCTGAAGTTCCATAACCTATGTTATCTGATTTTCGACATAAATATATAATTAAAACAACATGTTAAGTCTCTGCGCCTCTCGCTTCGCCCAGGTCCTCCGTCAGGCTAGTCGCTGAAGACGCTTGGGAGAGGATCGTCCGCTCTGGAAGGACGAAGTAACCCGCCCGTAGTCGCCGATTTTTGCTTTGATGATTTCTGCAACTGTGCGCCCGAAGAAGGTCGTTTAGGATTAAGGCCTCTCATCTGTAGCGCAGGACGAATGGCAGAAAACCGGACCGCACTTCCTACCGTCGAGGATCGCAGACTATCGCTCGCCCTAAAAGCAGTGCGGGCTGTCAAGCACCGCGAAGATCTTTGCCCCGTCCTGGACGAACTTTGCATACGCTACGGTGTCTCACACATGACTTTCCTTGTGGTCTGCAGCGGGGACGGCTCGAGCTTGTTCCCCTATTACTGCACCACCTATCCGGAAAGCTGGACCGCAACCTACGTCGATCAGCGATACTTCAACATAGATCCGGTCATCGACGTGATGCGATGGGGCTTTCTTCCGGTAGATTGGTCTTCCCTTGATCGGCACGCGGCCGGGGCCCGCCGCTTCTTTAGCGAAGCGCGCGCGCACGGGGTTGGCGCCCGAGGTTTGACGATCCCCATCCGAGCACCGAACGGAGAGCGCTGCCTTTTTTCCGTGACCTCGAAGCTTCCCAGAGGGGAATGGTCGTCGCTACGCGCTTCAAGCCTTCATGAGCTACAGATCTTGTCCCACCATCTGCACGAGACGGTGTTTCACGCCATCGGCTTTCGAAAGCCAAACCGCACCCGCAAACTGTCGAGGCGGGAGACACAGTGCCTGCAGTTGCTTGCAAGAGGGCGGATTTCAAAACAGATCGCAGCGGATCTGGGGATCTCGGAAAATGCCGTCAGGCTGTATCTTCGTTCGGCCAGGCTGAAACTCGGCGCTGTCACGAGCTATCACGCTGTTGCAAGGGCAAGCTATCGGGAGTTGATCAGCGTCTGACCCGTCCCGCCCCGCTCGGGCTTCGATTCGTCCCTCCCCCAAAGAATAGCCTACCGATTTCGATAGATTGGCTGGTGCCACGGCTGGCTTCACCATCAACGACCAGAAATTCACCAGCGGCGGCAGCGCGATCACAAGCAAAAAACTGCGCCCGCCGCTATCTCGGGAGATGGCAAAGGTGGATGGCCCAACGATTGAACACTGGCGCAGGGCTCCCCGGCTTACATCGTTTGCGGAATTCTTCGAAAAAACCGCCAGCGGTGAGACCGGAGCTCCAGACCTTGCTGAACCGAAACTTGATATGAGCCTGCTCGACTTCGATCTGGAGGCGGCGGTCTTTTCCGATACCCATCGACGCCTCTGGGGGCGTTTCGATCACCACTACTTCGCCAGCATTCCCTACAGACTGGAGGAGGAAGGCCGTCTGGGGTCTGCGATCCTCGCCTTTGCCCTGCGAACCTGGGCGCGGGGTCTTTCGCCGGCGACAATCTACACGCTTGGCACCGGAACTGGCTGCCTTGCACGCACGCTTGCCGCCCTTGGCAATGGTCGTATCAAAGCGCTTTGTTGCAGCCCAACGGCCGCCAACAGGATGGCTTTCGAGGCAAACCGGGGAAGCGACCACGCATCGTTTTTCCATGGGCCATTCTTCGAGCTCACCGGCGAGAGATACGCGACGGATCCGGATCTCCTTTCATTTCGGGACGGATTTGACCTTCTCTTGGAGGATACCACGTTTCAGATGTACGATCGCGACCGCGTCAAGCAGCTGGAGTTCGTTGTTCCCCGCATCCGTCCCGGCGGTATCCTCGTCCAGGTGCAGAAGCTCGCGCATGAGGATCTCGAAATCTACGAACAGCGAGAGCGCCAAAAGGACGAAGTCTTCAAATCCCGCTTCTTTTCGCCTGGCGACATCTCCAGCAAGAAGGACCAGGTCCTCAACACGATGACCGGCCTTCAGGTCGATATGGCGACGACCATCGCTGCTCTCAGGACGTTTTTTCGCTACTCGGTGCTGACCTGGAACAGCGGGAATTTCTACACCATCGTATCGTCCAATTCGCGGGCCGCCCTGTTGGAGCTTGTCTCGTTGATGGCGAAACCGGCAATCCCTCCGGGCTACTGTTACGAGCGGCTGCCTTTCGCAATCGTCGATACTGACGTCGAGCCCTTGGCTCCTGATCTCGCCTGGCGCTGTGCCAACACCATGGTGCCGTTTGCGCCAAAGCGCCTGGCCTCCTGAAATGATCCCTCCCTTTGCAGACGGCAAGCATTGCGCCGCAGCCGACGTGCGGCGCGCATTGTCAGAGCTGATGCCGCATCTCGTCCCCTACTGGGAGCGTCCGCTGAAGGACTACGCGGCGCACGCTTACGGTGTTGGCGAAATCCAGGCTGAAAGCTCCGTGCGCCGGCACGCCGGCGAGCTCCTTGGCAGATGCATCGAGCGGGCGGCGCTGAGATCCGGCTATAGTGCCGAGGACGGTCGAGGCGCGCGCCGGCAATTGATGACGGCGCCGGTACTTCAGACAGGCCCGCATTGCCTGTTGTTGACCGAACCGGATTCTTTCTACACCCATATGTTCAGCCTCATTGGGCTCAACAATCATCGGCGTCAGTGGCACATCACGTACCACGCCTCGACCGTCAGTTTTGCTGAAAGAGCAAAGAAAGGTCCCGGCTGGCTCTGGTTGGAAGGTGAGCCGCTCAACCTCTTCGGACTGCCTCGGAGCCGAATGGATTCGTTCTGCGTCTGCGGCTCTACCGGTTCCTATCGGTTCGCTCTGACGAACGCCCGAGGAGAATCGGCCCCGAACAGCTCTGCGGCGCATCTCCTCGGCGAACTTCCGACCGATGAATTTGCTTCCGCGGCAGACGCGATCCGAGCAGCCAATCAGTTGCTTTGGCGCCGAAAACTCCCCTCCTCTATCAAGCTGCTTCAGCTTGATGATTTTGATATCGCTGATCTGATTGCGGACCACCTTGAGGATGCCGGATCGTGGATGTCGGTTGGGCTTGTCGGAAACGAAAAGGTCGCCGAGAGCATGCTGACTGCAATGGACCGGATCGACACGGGCCCCTGGAAGGGGTGGCTCCGTCGAACGACGGACTTCTTCTGGGGAATGGAAAGAGGCAGGATCGTTCCGCTGCGCCTCGACCACAGCATGCTCAAAGCCAAGAACGCGTCGAACTTCGACATCGAGTTCCGGCCGGAAACGATCGCAGCGGCGCTTCGGCAGCGTAAGTTGATGCCGAACCTTTATCTGGTCTTCCTGGTGGCCTCCATCTTGCCGGGAGTGCGGGTTCTCGGCGGCTGTCGCCAGGTCATCTACTATCCCCTTATGCGTTACCTTGCAGCAGTTGGATTTAAGCGGTCGAACGAGATGGAAACTTTGCGCGAGTTGCAGCGAGGCGATCGACCCGGAATTTGGGGCCACCGTGTGTTGAAACCCGATACTGGGGATCCATTCGTTGAGATCGAGCTTTTGAGAGGCGCCACGACACCCCTTCCCCGTTACGCCGAGATGCCCCTTGTACAATCGTCCGGGGATCTGGACAGCTTCACCCGAGATCAAGCCTGGACCGATCTCTCACACCAAATGGCGGCGGGGCTTATCAGCGCCGGATCCAGCGAGTGGCAGTGGTCGGGGTTGTGATGCGCGGGTATCGCCAGGCGGCGCGATAAAGATGCACCCTCGGGAGGTCGATATGGCGACTGTCGTCGCAGTGATCACACGTCTGTCGGGCAAGGACGTGGACGTGTTTCGGCGCATTCGCCTGGAGGCGCTTTCCCATGAGCCGTTTGCCTATGCGAGTGTGTTTGCTGATTGGGTTCATCTCACCGACCGTCAGTGGCGCCAACATCTGAACCAGCCGGTGTTTGCTGCCTTTCTTGGTGGTCAACCCGTCGGCATGATGGGCCTCCGGTTGGAACGTGCCAGGAAAATGGTGCATCGCGCCAAGCTCGTCAGCGTCTATGTCCGCAAGGGCGAACGCCGGGCAGGCGTTGCCGGCGATCTATTGCATGCTGTGACCGAGCACGCGCTCGCCCGAGGAATCCTCCAGCTTGAGCTCGCCGTGAATGCGGAAAACACAGCCGCGATAGACTTTTACGCGCGTCATGGCTTCATTGCGGTCGGTCGCATTCCAGACGGGTTCCTCGGTCACGACAGCAGACACGATGAATTGATCATGGTCCGACGCCTGGCGCCTCCGTACGGTCCCGGAAAACTTTTGGGCAAAACCGTACCGGAAACGCAGAAACAGACCTTCCCCCCTACCCCTTCCCCCCAGTAGTTTTTCTTGGAGATTTCCCCGCGCCCATCGAGCCATTTGGGTGCGTCACTCGCCCCGCCTCAATGGCGGGGCTTCTTTCTTAGCCGCCGCAGGGCCTGCAAAACATGGCTCGTGACCTGATGCGGTTTTGTTTTTCGGATCGCAATGTCTAAAACGACTGGATTTATTGCCGAACTTGTTAGAGCTGCCAACGAGGTGGAGAAACTAGAACCATACGAAGTAAGCCGGCTCTTCGATCGATCGATCGACACGATCCGCGGCCTGCGAGCGCAGGCCGGCCTTGCAGGCGACAGACGAGCAACGGATGTCGTGATCGATTTGGGGATAGCATCTGCGCGCGTGAGAGATTTATCGCTCGAGGAGATCAGAGATACGCTGATCGATGCCGCAAGCATCATTCGGGCATTGCGCATGCTCGTCGTCGAGGGCGGCTCAGGGTATCCAAGGCCATAGAACGAGCGTTCGACCGGGCGAAAAATCGCTACGGCGAAATCGTAGCCCCATTTGAGTAAGCGCCTAACCATTGCTCCCCGATTTCAGTCGTGCTGGTATCCGCTCTCAATCGAGGGAGCGTTATGTTTAGCGATGAGATCGACGTCGAGTGCCCCGAGTGCGGCTACGAAAACGGGACACCGGTCGACCGAGTGAGGGACGACGAGCACCTCCCCTGTGAAAGGTGCGGCAGTGCCATCGTGCTGGGCAGACAAAAGCATTTGCTCATCATCGAGCACGTGACTAAAAACATCACGAAACTCAGGCGCTCGCTCGCCAAGTTCAGGCAATCTTCTCCCGTTACCCGTCGGGGGCCCCGCGGAAAGTCGTAGATGGGACTGCGTCCCTTAGCGCTTCAAAGGTTCCTCCGTACCAAGAAAGCCGTTGAGATGGCGCAGTACAAGGATCGCAAGGGCCTCTATCACACAAGGGCGCCCATCTTTGACCAGGAATTCAAAGCCGGAGACGCCGTCGGCATGAACGGCGGCATTTACCGCTGCGTTGCCTGTGGTCACGAAATCGTTGTGCGAGACGAAGATGTTTTGCCTGGCTTCAACGAGCACGAAAACCATAGTCCTGGTGACGTAGAGCGCTGGCGTCTCCTCGTCTTCGCTCAGCCCATCTACAGGGATTGGCACCAAATCGACGACTGGGAGAGCGAGGAGTGGGAGGATCAAACGACCGGAATCACTGGAGATCAAAGCCGTCATGACCGGTGCAAACGGGCGATCGGCCCTGTGCTATCGGCGCTGATGGAGAATGCTGGGCATCAGGGTTGGTCGGAGGTCGAAATCGCCGCCGCGATCCTCGATCTGACCGATATCAGGGCCATGGCGGACGGGAACTTTGATGATGTCGAGGCCATGCTCACCAGGATCAAACGCCAGGCGCCGCGCGGCGATCAATGAAATTTGGGCTTGTCCGGCACCGACCGCAGGTCTTGACCGTCAAGATAGAGCAGGTCGAAGACATAGGAAATGCTCTCGCCGGCGTCGTGCAGGCTAGGCTTCTTGCCGACGGCGCGCTGTAAAAGTCCAAAGTCGGATCGGCCCTGTTCGTTGAGAACAACCGCTTCGCCATCTGATGATGGTCGCATGCCCTAGCCGGCATAACCGCCGCGGGTGACTACCCTCACCTCGCCTGGCTCAACGTGGACCGCAAGACGGTAACCGTCCCATTTCACCTTGAACGCCCATTCCGGCCCCTCGGCGGCTTGTCGACGAGGGTCGCGACGCAAGGCTCGATGCGCCGGAGGGATCGGATCGGCCGGCGGAGCTTACAGTGCTTTCTTCGCTGTCCCGCATTAACGCACGGAACCGCGAGAAAGTCGCAAGCGTTTTAGCGAAAGCTTGAGGATGGCTTAATGCGCTCTATTGCGGATCCAAGGAGGTCCGTCATGGCAAAGCGCCCAAGATACGTATCGCCGAAACGGACGGGCTTGTACCCGATCGAGATCTGGACTGCCAGATGGCAATGGAGATGTTTTCCAATCGGTGGCCGAGTACGGCGAGGCCGCCGGCTGGACCGAGCGCGAGGTCGCCGACGCGCTGATTGAACTGGCGCGTAACCGGTCGTTCATGCTGGATGCCAAGGAGAAGATGTTCGAGGAAGCGGCCGGCGCCATCATTCGGAATGTCAAGACCTCCCCTCTCCACTGAGCTACTCAGTCTTCACCTTCCGAATGCACCAATCCCCACGCCCCGATCATCTCAGTCATCTCGCACGCGGTGTCTAACCCTCGTTCCGCGCCGCCGGCACGGCCTTGAAAGGTTCGCGGGGTCGAGCCGGAGCAGTGCCAGCTGTCGGGCCGCCAGTCTCTTTCCGGATTCGGCGGATGTATCCAACGCTGTCAATCCCGAGCCAATCAAGATCGGTCGACGGGTCGTTGCCGTCCAGTTCAGTGCCGCGCTGCAACCTACTCTCATGGCCCCTTAGTCGCGTTTCGGGGTCACTTATTTTGTCATCGATAAATTAGAAAGCAATCAAGGAACAAGGTCTGTATCGGTGAGTTGACACTCCGAGAAGGAGTTTCCCATGGTTTTTATACGACCGGAATTCGATTGCCGGGGCGGCGGAGGTGCTGACGTTTCAGGGCTGATCGCTTCGATCAAATTCGCCCTCGCGTCCGAAGCACCCTTCGATACGCAAAATCTCTGCTTCAGAGTGCTCGGAAGATCCATCGTCATAGAGGGGCAGGTCGGCCACTGTAGCGGTGACGATTTTGTCCGCCGCATTGCTGAGGATATTGCCGGCGCGGACCGGGTCCTCGTGCGCGTCGGCTGTCCTCGCAGCAACGGACTTTCGGCGACAGGCAACACCACAAGCATGGGGAAAGGTGATGCCTAGCATAGGCGGTAGTAGCGATAGCTTCGCAAATATTCTGACAGCACACGGACGCGAGCCAACCGATTTCCCCGACGATTGCCCGCTCGGAAAGGGCGACTTACACGAACCGCGCGAGCCGGTGCCGGAATTTGAAGCACCCCAGGATGAAGACGGCGAGACCGAGGAAATAGATCGCGACGGTATCCTTGATACAGACAGCGATGACCCCGACGACGGACCTTCCGACCAGCCATTCCTTTGGTCGATCGGCCGCTACATTGAACTGCCCTCCGAAAAACTCGCCACTGAGCGCCTGAAAAAAGCGAGCCTCTACCGATCCGGTAGAGGCTCGAGGTAGGCTCGTAAGCGCCATCAAGGTCGTCTAACTGAGGGCGCCGCTCTGATAGGCTATAGATAAAGCCGCAGGGCGCATATTCACCCAATGGGAGTGGATCGTATCGACCGATGTAGTTAAGTCACTAGATACACTCATTAATTTTTGAGCCGTGCAGTGGCAGCCGGCCAAAACGTCGGCGCACCCATCCACAATTCGAAACGGTCCTCGGTGCATTCGCTGCACCCTTGGCTGTGGGGCGTTGACTCTCCCCGTGCGCCGGAACATAATAGGAACATTCCACGGCGATGCGGCCGCCAACCTGAAAACTGACGAATGAACAACTTCGGTTGCTTGCCGAAGAGGAGAAGCTATGTCCGCCCCTCAGCGAAAAATTGAGACTGAAGAAAACATCGAGGTAGTGGACGAGGCTGCCGCAGCCGTAGCGTGGCACGACGGCGACAAGGATGCCACCATCCGCACTCTGCTGAACGACTGCAAGCACCTTCGCCGACAGGTGGCCTTGGCAGAAGGCTCGATGAGTGTGGGCTTTGCTCGGGGATGGCGCCCCAGCTTAGAGCGACCGAAGGATGATCAATCTTGAGCGATGATCCGTCCGCCACGAAGAAAAAGCTCGAGGGGCCGAGGGTGCATCTCTGCGAGCATCCCGGTTGCAAAAAGTGGGGCGGCCTCGGTTTCGCTAACGGCAAAGGCCCTTCCGCCTGGTTTTGCTTTGAACACCGGCCGCCGGCTTGGTTACCATCGAAACAGGCCTGAAAACCGCCCGTCGCGAGCCGAGACGCTCGTTCTTTCAATGCGGCACAAAACAAATCGATATTTTTCTTCTCTGGGAGATGACCTGTGCCCAATCACGATCAACTCGATCAAGCCATCTATATCCATCTCACGACGACACCGGCGCCGGCAAAGCGCGCACTGGCGGGCACAGGGCAATCTCGCAAGCGCGAGAGACCGAGTGCGCATCGGATCGCGACGGCGATCGTCAAGGCCATCCGCAAGAACCATCGGATCGAGCGACATGGGGTCACGGTGCCGGAAAGCGAAATAATAGACCTGTTGGCCGAAGAACTTTGGAACGTGCCCGAGGCAATTGCGAAGCATCTCGTGGGCGTTGATGCAACCAAGAGGGACGATGCCAAGCAGGTGATTACGTCCGCGCTGCTGTCCGCACTGACAACCAGGTACGAATGCACGTTCGTCAGGTCGGGAGGAGCCGCGGGACTGGGCCCTCAAACGCAACAATGAGCTAATGCAGTGCCGGAACAGAACGGACTGACCCGACAGCAGCGCATGCATACCTTATCGAAGGCCGAGGAAACGGGCCAAATTGTCAAGATCGACTGCATGTACTGTCGGATTGCACACCGCTATCGATGTCGAGACCTGTTGAAGCTATGCGGAGACGTGGCGATAGATGAGATCGCGCCAAACTTCCGTTGTGAGAAATGCGGTAACAAAGACTATCTAAGGGCGATTTTCGAGTTGCCCTGGGGCCATGACATTGGGAAGCTCCGCATCCGCAAGCTTGTCCGGGTGAAGGTTGTCCGCAAGCCGGTGTGGAAAGACGACGTCCTTTGAGGGAGAAGACGCGTGTGCAACCTCTATAATCTGACGACCAATCAGCAGGCGATCCGGGATTTTGTTGCCATTACCCACGATCTGGTCGGCAACCTGCAGCCGTCGATCGACGTCTATCCCGACCAATATGCCCCGATCGTTCGCAACAACGAGGATGGCCGCGAGCTCGCGCTGGTGCGCTGGGGAATGCCCTCATCGAGCCAAGCGCTGTTTGAGGCGGCCAAGAAGCGTGCTGACAAGCTGAGGGCAAAGGGAAAGGACGTCGACTTTGACGAGCTCCTGAAAATGGAGCCGGATGGTGGCACCACCAACGTTCGCAATACATCGAGCAAGCATTGGAAGCGCTGGCTTGCCGTCCAGAACCGGTGCGTCGTTCCCCTCACCCGCTTCGCTGAACCGGATCCGGCAAGCAAAGTGGAGGGCGGGCGTACGCCAAACGCGTGGTTCGCCAGCAGCGCGGATGAGCCGTTGATGTTTTTCGCGGGTATTTGGCTCAAGGACTGGACAAGCGTTCGCAAGATCAAGGATGGCTTGGTCACCCTAGACCTTTTTGCCTTTCTCACGACGGAGCCTAACAGCCTCGTCAAAGCTATCCACCCAAAAGCCATGCCTGTGATCCTGTCGTCTAAAGACGAGGTAGAAACCTGGCTTAAAGCGCCTTGGGAGGATGCCCGCACGCTGCAGCGTCCGTTGGCTGACGGTATGCTTAAGATTGTCGACGTGGCGGATCAGCCGAAGCAGATTGCTGCACCCGAGGCGCTGCTGCTGTGATGAAGTGGATCGCAGGTCTCGCAGCAGTGCTTTCCTGCTGTGATGCGGCTGTTGCCCAGGAGCCAGTTATTGGCCGCGCCTCGGTCATCGACGGGGACACAATCGAAATCTCAGGCGCCCGCATACGGTTGCACGGCGTCGATGCGCCGGAGAGTTGGCAGAAATGCCAGGATGACGATGGGGGCGATTACCGGTGCGGGAGGGTGGCCGCTCTTGCGCTCGACCGTTTTCTCGCTGCCTCGAGGCCCGTCCGCTGCGAGATTGTTGACCGCGATAGGTACCAACGCCTTGTCGGCGTCTGCTTCCGCGCCGACGGCGTAGAGGTCAATGAGTGGCTGGTTGCGAACGGATTTGCGGTCGATTGGACGCGCTACAGTGACGGCGCCTACGCCTTTGTTCAGGAGCGCGCGCGGAAACGAAAGCTTGGCATCTGGCAGGGTGAGTTTCAGCAACCTTGCGAAGCTCGGGGGCAGCGTACGAAGCACACCTCTGCATGTTGATGCAATGGATGCTGCGCAGCGTCGCAGCAGCTATAATGGAGGCGATAATAAAAAGGCCCCCTCTTGCCTAAGCAAGAAGAGACCAGGCGTCTGAGCGTTCGACTTCACAGACCAGACCATTGATGACAGAGGTTGAAAAAAATCATAGTGGCTTCACGCAGCTGTGCACCAGAAGTGATCAGCCTACGTTCGTCACGTGGCGCCCGGGTTTAGCGACTGTCTAAATCGCACTCCCACACCTCCGCCATTCTCAGCGATGAAATCAATGCCGGCATTTTCCAACGCCTGTCGAATCGCATTTAAGTTGGCACTCGTAAGAGATGTAGTTCCATCCTCAACTTCTGCCCTGCTCACCGTCGCGACACCTACGGCAGCCTCTCTTGCAAGCTCTTTTGCGCTCCATCGCAGCAGCGCACGGGCAGCCCGTATTTGCGCTCCGGTTAGCGCGGTCAATTTTGCGTCTCCGGTCGTTTCAGGTGCGGGATCATCGGAGATGCGCTGGTTCTACGGGGGAATTCACGGGCTCGATCTTTTGAAACGAATACCCACGCCGCCGCCGTTTTCGGGGATGAACTCGATGCCGGCTCGTTCAAAAGCTGAGACGATGCTAGCGAGATTGTTTGCTATGGGCACATGAGCGCCCCGTTCAAAATCAGCTATTGTTTGGCGAGACACGTTGGCAACCTTGGCGAGTTCTGCTTGACTCCAGCCCAACATCGCCCGCGCCCCACGGCACTGTTCCATCGTAAGGAGATCGTTCCTCAAGGCAAACTTTCTGATTGACTTCCGACATTTTGTAGGAAAAATTGCAACTGTCGATCGAACAGGTGCGGGAACACCTGCTCGATCTGACCACAACCTAAGCTGTCAGGAGCTCGGATCATGGCTGATTCCGACAATAGCAGAACTTTGTCTACGGTCACGCGAGGAGACTTTCATTCTCTTGTGCCAGCGTATTTACCCACATATCCAAAGGTTGAGGCCCATCAAAAGCTGGGGTTTAGCGATAACGTCAATGACTCCGCGATCTCGGCCTGGCAGCATTGGCGTGCCACTTGGGACCGTCTGAGCGAATCGACCCTCCATCAGCAACAACTCGAAACCGCCCTGTTTTCGCAAGCTGTTCCCTTATCGGAGCACAGCCAATCGCGCGCCTACAACGACGCGCTTGAAGAAGAGGACCGCGCAGCGCTGGCGGAGGAACGGGCGGCCCAGGCCTTATGGCCGATCCCGGCGTCGTCTGTCGCCGGCGTAATTGCCAAACTCGACGCAATCCTAAACCGCTGCCAGCCTTCGCCAACCTGCGTGGACGAGCCATGGCCTCAGGTCCGCGGGGTGATCGCTGATCTTCTCCGGATCGATGCGGTCGACGCTCGGCCCGCTCGATCGCCAGAACGCGAACATCGGCCGGCGTTGCAAGACGGCTGAACACGCCCGTTTGGGCTCACACAATCCGCTGATTTTCCCCGCGCCGAAGCCCCTTCGGCGCGAGCCTCTGACTCTGTCAAAAACAACAAGGAACTAACACATGAAACTGGGAAGACCTTTTCGCCCGCGCTTGATGTCGGCGTTTCTCGTGTCCGTCGCGCTCGGCGCGTCGTTGTCTGTGCCCGCCGGGGCGCAGGAAGCCGGCGAACTGCGCATCGCCACCTCCTACAAGCTGATGACGCTCGACCCGCACTACGCCAATCTCAACGAGAACACCTCGCTGCTTTCCCATATTTATGAGCGGCTTGTGTATCAGGACGAGGGCCTCGAGCTTAAACCCGGGCTTGCCATCTCCTGGCGGGCGCTTTCCTCGACGCAATGGGAGTTCAAGCTGCGCGACGGCGTCCGGTTTCATGACGGCTCGGTTTTTGACGCACAGGACGTCGTCTACTCGATCGAGCGGATCCGGGATTTCCTGAAGCCCCCGAGCGGCGGCTTTCGTTCCTCTGTCAGCGGCATCAAGGCGGTCTCTGCGCCCGATCCGCTGACGGTGGTCATCGAAACCAGCGGTACCGCCCCGACCCTGCCGCTCACCTTCTCGTCGATCTTCATGATGAACAAGCCGGCGAAGGGTTTTGAGACCACCGAAGCGCTCAATTCCGGTGCCGCGCCCAATGGCACCGGACCCTACCGGTTTGACAGCTGGAGCTCCGGCGAAAGCCTGAGGTTGACCCGCAACGACGGCTATTGGGGCGGCAAGCCGACCTGGCTGACGGTCGGGTTCCGCGTAATCGAGAACCCGGCGGCTCGTGTGGCTGCGCTCAGCACCGGTGAGGTCGATGTCGCCGATGCCATTCCGGCCCGCGATGTCGACGGTCTGAAGCAGCGCGGCGCCTGGATTGCCAGTATCGGTGCCGCCCGCATCAACTTCGTCCAGTTCGATGTGGCCCGCGACACCCTTCCCGGTGTGACCGACAAATCGGGAGAACCGATCGCCAACCCGTTCAAGAACCCGCAGGTGCGCCGCGCGCTGGCGCTTGCCACCGACCGCGGCATTCTTGCAGGCAAGATCCTCGCCGGTTATGGCGCCGCCGCCTCACAAGTGTTTCCGATCGGTCTGCCGGGCACGTCGGCCAAGCTGTTGCCTGAGGCTCCGGATTATGCGCAGGCCAAGGCGTTGCTGGCTAAGGCCGGATATCCTGATGGGTTCAATCTGGTGCTTGCCGGACCGGCCGGGCGCTATCCCGGCGACGCCGAGAGCCTGCAGGCGATTGCCCAGAGCTGGGCCCGCATCGGGATCAACGCCCAGCCCTCGACAGCGCCGTTCTCGGTGTTCAACACCAAACGGGCCGCCGGCGACTACGCCGTCTGGTATGGCGGCACCTCCGGTGAGGCCGTCGACATCATCCTTCGCGCACTGCTTGCTTCACCGAACAAGGAGCGCGGAACCGGTGCGTTGAACTTCGGCAAGTATCAGAACGTCGCCTTCGACGAGATGCTGGCCAGGGCGGAGAGAATTGCCGTCGGACCGGAGCGCAATGCCGCATTGGCTTCGGCAACAGAGCTGGTGATGGCCGATCAGCCGATCATCCCGCTCTACCACTTCCACCACATCGTTGGTTACGGCCCGCGCATCGGCTCTTACGTCATGCATCCGCGCGGCTGGACGACGGCGATGCAGACGCAGGCTGCGACGGAGTAAGCGCTGATGGGCATGATCTCAGTTGTGTTCGGAAGGCTGTCACAGGCCTTCCTGCTTCTCATCGCCATGTCGTTGATCGGCTTTATCGGCATTCACAGCGTCGGCAATCCGGTCTTCAACGTCGTCAACATCGAAACCGCCACGCCTGAGGACATTCAGGCGGCCACCATCGCGCTCGGTCTCGACCAGCCGATCTGGCGCCAGTACCTCGTCTTCATCGGCAATGTCGTCAGTGGCAACTTCGGCACCTCCTACATCTATCATCAGCCGGCCTTCACGCTGGTGATGAGCAAATTGCCGGCAACCCTGGAACTTGCCACGATCGCCATGCTGATCGCAGCCCCGCTTGGAACCGGGCTCGGTCTTCTTGCCGGCCGGCGCGTGGGCTCGCTGTTCGACCGGGCGCTGCTGAACGGCAGCGTGTCGGCGCTGAGTATTCCCTCATTCTGGCTGGCGATGATGCTGATCCTCGTCGGCGCCATCCTCACCGGTTGGTTTCCCTCCGGTGGCCGCGGGGAAACCGAGCGTGTCCTCGGTGAAGACTGGAGCTGGCTGACCGCCAACGGATTGTGGCACCTGGTGCTGCCGGCGCTCGCCTTGGCCATTCCGAACATCGCGTTGATCGCGCGGCTGTCGCGCTCCGGCACGATCGAGGTCGAGAGCCAGGATTTTACCCGGTTTTGCCGCGCCAAGGGCCTGTCGTCGCGACGGATCCTGATGCGCCACACGCTACCGAACATCAGCGTGCCGATCGTGACGATCATCGGCCTGCAGTTCGGCGGCATGCTTGCCTTTGCCGTGGTGGTGGAATCGATCTTCTCATGGCCGGGCGTCGGCAAGCTTCTGATCGACTCCATCCAGTTGCTCGATCGGCCGGTGGTGATGGCGACACTCACCTTCATCGCCGTCGCCTTCGTCGGGCTCAACGCCCTCGTCGATCTCTTCTACGCCGTGCTCGATCCGCGCGTGCGCCTGTCTTCTTGAGAGGGACCGTCATGAAAGCCCAAATCCTGAGCGCATTGAAGAAGCCCCGGCGCGGACCGGTGCTCACCCTGTCCAAAATCCTGCTCGTGAGCTACGTGCTCGTTGCCATTGCCGCACCCTTGATCGCACCGCAGAACCCTTATGATCCCTTGCAGATCTTCGGCTGGGAGGCGTCGTCTCCACCGGGAACGATGGGAAGCGGCGGCTATCTCTATCTGCTTGGAACTGACGGCCTCGGCCGCGATATCGTCAGCACCATTCTCTATGGCCTGCGCATCAGCCTGGTGGTGTCGATCGTCAGTTCCGCACTTGCCGCCCTGATCGGGCTGACCGCCGGGGTGAGTGCTGCCTACTTCGGCAAATGGGTCGATGTCGTCATCATGCGCCTCGTCGACCTGCAGCTCAGCCTGCCGACCATCCTGATTGCGCTGATTGCCATCGTCACGCTTGGACCGGGCATCGACCGGATCATTCTGGCACTGGTCATCGTGCAATGGGCGACCTATGCGCGGATCGCCCGTGGCGTCGCCTTAAGCGAGGTCAAGAAGCCCTACATGGATGCGGCCCGGCTGATGCGGCTGCCGACCTCCCGGATCATCTTCCGTCATCTGCTGCCCAACAGCATCGCACCGGCCATCACGCTCATCCCGATCGAGGTCGGCCATGCGGTGGCGCTGGAGGCGACGCTGTCCTTCCTCGGCCTTGGCGTTCCGATCGACAAGCCCTCGCTCGGCTCCGCCGTTGCCAACGGCTTCCAGTACCTGATGACCGGCCAATACTGGATCAGCCTGTTTCCGGGTCTCGCCCTCTTCGGCCTGATCGCTTCCATCAATCTCGTCGGCGAGGACGTTCGCCGCAGTCTCGATCCAAGGAACCAGACGCGATGACAGTGGAACACGTAAACACCATCCTGCAACCGACGTTGCCTCTATCCTCCTCAGTGCCTTCTTCGCCGCCAGCACTCCCCTTGTTGCGGGTCGAGAACCTTAGCCTTCGCCATGCCTCCACGGCCGGCCCGACGACGATCCTCAGCGACGTCAGCTTCGATCTTGGACGCGGCGAGATCCTTGGGATCATCGGTGAGTCCGGGGCCGGCAAGTCGACGGTCGGCAATGCCATCCTCGGACTGCTTGCGCCGGAGTTCCAGCAGACGTCGGGAACGATCAGCTTCGACGGTCGGGCGTTTG
This sequence comes from Ensifer sp. ZNC0028, assembly GCF_000799055.1. NCBI lineage: Bacteria > Pseudomonadati > Pseudomonadota > Alphaproteobacteria > Hyphomicrobiales > Rhizobiaceae > Ensifer > Ensifer sp. ZNC0028. The sequence continues at coordinate 68,426 of NZ_JTLA01000066.1, read as the reverse complement.
GCGCCATGACCGCCAGTGAGCGCGAGGCGCTGCGGGGAAAACGGATCTCGGCGATCTTCCAGGATCACACCGCTTCGCTCGATCCGCTGATGAGCGTCGGCGCGCAAGTTGCGGAAACCTGCCGTGCGGTCGATGGGGCTCTGTCGAAACGTGCGGCGCGCGCCCGGGCGATAGATCTGCTGGCGCGGGTCGGCATTCCCGAGCCGGAGCGGCGCTATGGCAACTACCCGCACCAGTTCTCCGGTGGCCAGCGGCAGCGCATCGTCATCGCGATCGCCCTTGCCGGCGCTCCCGACATCATCATCGCCGACGAGCCGACCTCGGCACTCGATGCCACGGTGCAGAAGCAGGTGCTGCAATTGCTGAGAACACTCGTCGATCAGACCGGTGTCTCGGTCATTCTCGTCACCCACGACATGGGGGTGATCGCCGAGATCACCGACCGGGTGCTGGTCATGAAGAAGGGCCAGGTGGTCGAGACGGATGCGACAGACATCATCCTCGATCAGCCACGCCATGATTATACGAAGAAGCTGCTTGCCGCCGTGCCACGGCTGCGCATCCCGGCAAAGGCAGCGAGGGTTGAGGACACGACTGCAGACGCTGGCGACAGGGGTGATGCCGTCAACTCTGAAACGGCCGATCGCGTCGATCGCCCGCTACTCCTGGCCGAAGGCATCTCGAAAGAGTTTTCCCCGCAGGGATTGGGCTTCGGCTTCGGCTTGGGACTTGGGCGCAAGCGCCCGAGCTTCGGTCTCAGCGATGTCGGCATCCGCCTGCCGCGCGGCACGATCACCGGCATTGTCGGCGAGAGCGGCAGCGGCAAGACCACCTTCGGCCGCATCCTTGCCGGTCTCGACAGCGCCCATCACGGCCGGATCGTGATCGGCGAGCAAAGCTATGAGGCGGCCTCAAGCGGCCGGCGCAGCGGTCTTCTCGGCCGGGTGCAGATGATCTTCCAGGACCCGTCTGTCTCGCTCAATCCGCGCATGACCATTGGCGAGACGCTTGAGGAAAGCATTCGCTTCAGTACGGCGGGTGGATCAAGAGACAAACCGGTTGCCGAGACGAGGGCTATGATGATGGATCGGCTCGGTCTCGCCCGGAGCCTGTCGTCGCGCCATCCGCATCAGCTCTCCGGTGGCCAGAAGCAGCGGGTCTGCATCGCTCGCGCGCTGCTTGCCAAGCCTCAGATCATCGTTGCGGATGAACCGACATCGGCCCTCGACGTCTCGGTGCAGGCCGAGATCGTCACGCTGTTGAAGGAAACCATCGCTGGAGAAGACATGACCATGGTGTTCATCTCCCATGACCTGGCGATCGTCCAGGCGATGTGCAGCGCCGTCTACATCTTCAAGAACGGGCGGGTCGAAGATTTTGGGTCCTCGGACTTCATCTTCTCGCGCTCCGACAATGCCTATACCCGCAGCCTGATTGCCGCCCGCCCCGAGCGCTTCACATGCTGAGGGGCGCGCTCCTTCCAGGACGGATCCGCGCGATCGCTGCACCCGCCACAATCTCCCAAAGCCTGGCGGGCATCGCCACAGAAGGTAATTCCATGAAAGACAGGTTCACCTTGGCTCTCACCGGCCAATCGCTGATCAAATACGACATCCGCGGCAACAGCGCCCCGGCCTTCGCCAAGGTACAGTCACTGCTGCGTGAAGCCGATCTCGCCTTCACCAACTTCGAAGGCACGATTCTTGGGCGTCACGGTGGCTGGCCGCTGAAAGGCTCGTTCTTCGGCTGTAGCGATCCGGTCGTGCTCGACTGCCTTCAGGGCATCGGCTTCGACGCGCTGTCGCTGTCGAACAATCATGCCTTCGACCTTGGTCCGTCGGGCGTGCTCTCGACGCTGGAAGAGGTCGAGAAGCGCGGCTTCCTGCATGCGGGTCTCGGTCGAGATCAGGGCGAAGTCTCTCAAGCGAGCCGTGCAACGGTATCCGGGCGGCCGATTGCCATCGTTGCAATGGACGGCGGTCCCGGTCCCGACTTCATGTATGCCGCCGATGGCAAGGAAGGCCGGCCGGCACGCCCGGGCGTCAATCGGCTCGGCATTACCCAGAGGATCGAGGTCGACGGTCCGGCCTTCGAACACCTGGCCGCCATCCGCGATCAGGTCGGCTACACCGCGATCGATCTTGCCAATGACAGCCAGCCGGATGACCGCCCGACCCTCGACCCGGAGACAGAGATCGCCATTGCCCGTGCCGTGTTCCGGCGGTCGGAGCGCTGCGGCCGCAGTGTCAACATCGATCAGGCGGATCTTGAGAGGAATCTCGCCGCCATCAGGGCTGCGGCGAAGGATGGCTCGCTGGTGGTCGCCTATCTGCACCATCATCATTGGGCGTCCGACTGGTACCAGGTGCCGGACTGGGTGAGTGGTGTCGCCCGCGCCTGCATCGATGCCGGCGCGTCACTGTTCGTCAGCCACGGTGCGCCGGTGCTGCAGCCGATCGAGATCTATCGCGGCCGGCCGATCTTCTACAGCCTCGGCAACTTCATCTTCCATGTGCGCTCCGAGAAGTCGACGTGGACGGCGCCGGAGGTCTGGGAAAGCGTCGTGGCGTCGCCGACGTTCGACGCCGACAACCATCTCGTCGAGATCAGACTGCATCCGGTCGTCATCGGCGGCGAACAAGGGCTGCAGGACGCCGTGCTGGAGCGGCGTCTGGCGCCGCATCTTGCGACCTGGGCCGGTGCTGAGCGGATCCTGGCGCGGCTTGCGGAGCAATCGGCTGGGCTCGGCACCGATATCCAGATCTTGGATGGTGTGGGCATCGTCCGAGTCTAGCCGGTCGCATCCCTATCCGCCTAGATCACCGGGCCGAAGCCGTCTTGGCCCGCATCACCCACATGAGGACCATCATGCACGTTCGCCAGGAACTGATCGACCGCTTCTTCCGCTATGCCGCGATCGAGAGCCAAAGCAATGGCCGCGTGCAATCGCTGCCGTCGTCGCCGGGTCAAGCGGCATTGGCCGCCCTGCTCGCCGACGAGATGCGGGCGCTGGGCTTGGCGGACGTTGTCGTCGATGGAAATGCCATCGTCACCGGTCTCAAACGCGGCAGTTGCCCCGACGCGCCGGCGATCGGCTTTATCGCCCATCTCGACACCGTCGACGTCGGGCTGTCGCCGTTCATCCGGCCGCAGATCCTGCGCTTTAACGGTAAGGACCTTTGCCTCAATGCCGAGGAAGACATCTGGCTGCAGGTCGCCGAGCATCCGGAGATGGCCCGCTGGCAGGGCGAAGACATCATCGTCAGTGATGGCACCAGTGTGCTCGGCGCCGACAACAAGGCGGCGATTGCCGTGATCATGACTATGCTCGGCCGGCTTGGCAACGAAGCGCATGGCGATGTCTTCGTCGCTTTCGTGCCGGACGAGGAGATCGGCTTGCGTGGCGCCAAGGCGCTCGATCTCTCCCGGTTTCCTTGCGATTTTTCCTACACGATCGACTGCTGTGAGCTGGGCGAAGTGGTGCTTGAGACGTTCAACGCCGCCTCCGCCGAGATCGTCTTTACCGGTGTCAGTGCCCATCCGATGTCGGCCAAGGGCAATCTCGTCAACCCGCTGACGATGGCGATCGAGTTCATGGCCCAGTTCGACCGCAACGACGCGCCGGAACACACCGGAGATCGGGAAGGATTCTTCTGGTTCAAGGATCTCGTCGCCAATGACAGCGAGGCGACACTTACCTGCCTGATCCGAGACTTCGACACCGATGGGTTCCATCAGCGCAAGCGGCGCATCGCCGAGATCGCGGAGCGGATCCGGTTAAGTTACCCCAGCGGTAACGTCCGCTACCAGATCACCGAGACCTATCGAAACATCGCCACCAGTTTGGCTAAGGACGATCGGGCGGTTTCCTTGCTCTTCACGGCGATGGACGAACTTGGGATCGACAAGAAGCTGATCCCGATGCGCGGCGGCACCGATGGCGCCGTGCTCTCGGCGCGTGGCATTCCGACGCCGAACTTCTTCACCGGCGCCTATAACTTCCATTCGCGCTACGAGTTCCTGCCGGCACCGGCGTTTGAACAGTCGTTCGAGGTGGCAATGGGGATTTGTCGGCTGGCGGCGGGGGCTTAAGAGCATAACCGGATCTGTCGCCTCAAAACAACCAGGGGCGAAGGAGATTAAACGATATCGAGCGTGACCCGCTGATCGAGCTTTGGCCTCATTTGGTTGGTGACTGTCGCGGCAACGGTGCGAGAGAACGACGGTCGTGCTGAGCCGGGTCTTCAATTGGGAGCGTTCCAATCCCGCTTGTCGGTGATGGCGTCCTGGCCCAGCTCCGGATCTTCCACGATCAACCCGTGAAGGGTCCGCTAGCTAAAGCTGCGGCCGCTTCGGCTTTCGCCTTCGCGGTGATCGCGCCCGTCCCCGGGCCTTCATTGGAGCCATCGAGCGGGAATTGGCCCGCTCCCAGATGGAGCCTCTTGAGATGTCGCACGATCTTGTCCTCGCACAGTCCCACGCCTTCCAGCTCTCACGCGACCTGATGGTCCCGGTCACCGTCTTCGAAGTCGACGGTCAATATGGCGTTCTGCCCTCTGACGAGATCGACGCAAGCGACGATCTCGAGGTCATCCATGAATTTCATCCATGGCCGGCTCATTGAGCCGGCCCCCTTCTGGTGCCCCTTGCGAGCGGCAGGCCGCAAGGGATGCTTTGCCGCGGGCAATTCCAGCTTGCATGATCCGACAATTGCGCGCTCGCGCCCTTGCGGTCTTTGCTCTTCGGGGCCCGCTGAAGGATGTCTGTGAATGGACGGGTAGGCAAGGATCATGGAGGCCGATCGCCGCGCGATCGGAGGCAAAATGAAGAGAAGAGAGATAGAAGCGCTGCGCGAGCAGGTCAGCTGTGCCGCAGTGCTTGAGCATGCCGGGTTTGCGATAGACGCGAAGGAGAGCACGCGGCGGGCGGTCAAGTTCCGCCGTGGTAGCGAGATCATCATCGTCACCCATGAGGGGCGTGGATGGTTCGATCCTCTATCCGAAGCGAAAGGCGATGTGTTTCGGCTCGTCGAACATCTCGATCATGTCGGCTTTGTCGGAGGCGCCGCGCGGGTCGCGGATCTCGTCGGGTTTCAGATCACGCAGCCGAAGTGGCAGTCGGCAAAGGATGGCGAGAGAGGTTACCTCTCGCTTCTCGATCGTTGGCAGGCTCGCCGCCGTCCCTGGCCCGGTTCGGCGACATGGCGCTACCTCAATGCTGAGCGTTGCCTACCTGCCTTCTTGCTCAAAACGGCGATCAAAGCGGACCTTCTGCGGGAAGGTCCGCAAGGTAGCATGTGGGCGGCGCATAGAGACCATGCAGGGGTATTGACCGGTTGGGAGGCGCGCGGTCCGCAATACCGGGGCTTTGCCTCTGGAGGAATGAAGGTTCTTTTCCGGTTCGGCTCGGATCGCGCGTCCCGCCTGGCTGTCACGGAAGCTGCGATCGACGCCATGAGTCTTGCGGCGATCGAGGGATTGCGCGACGGCACCGTCTATCTCAGCACCGGCGGCGGATGGTCGCCGACCACGGAGACAGCGTTGCGGGCGTTGGCCGCGGGGCCTGGTGTCCAGGTGGTTGCGGCGACGGACGGCAATCCGCAGGGCGATATGTTTGCCGACCGGTTGCGGACGCTTGCTGACGATGTGGGCTGTGACTGGACCCGGCTTCGCCCGCCCGCGGACGATTGGAACGAGGTTCTGAAGATCAGGGAAAAGGAAAAGAGGGAGAGGAAAGAAGGAGGAGGCATGCCGCATGCGCGCCGCCCGCGTCAAGGGAGGCTGCGCCCGGCTTAAGCCGGCCCTTGACCCAGACGACCGCGATGCCGGCAGCAGCCGAGGGGTCATGAAGGACTTAAGAGGAAGGCAAGGTCGAGAGGACCGTGCTGCTCTTCGGTCCGAAACCTTCAAAGGAGCCGCAGATGAACCCCTCTCCCACAATCCGAAAAGTCTTTCAGGGCGTCGCAAGCCGAGCGCAGATGTTCCGCATGTTCGACCGTCATCATCAACGGCCCAACCGCTGGGACGGCGATGCCACGCCGCTCTACGCCGGCGAATGGTTCGAGATCGGCGAGGCCGAGCACGACTATATGTTCGAAATCCTGCCCCCGCTCTGGATCCGCGGCTCGATGTTCGCGATGCGCGAGTTCCTCACCGGCTCGGTCACCAGTGTCTTCTTCGCGCTCCGGATCGACGAGGCGATCCGCCATTTCCACGGCTATTGCGAGCTTTCCGATCAAGCGTCCGTCGGGACGATGCGCGTTGCGATCATCGAACGTGAGAGCCGCCCGGTCCGCGCCATAACGCGCGAGGAACGCCTCGACCATATCTGGAGCAGCACAGCGGACGAGTATCGCGGCTATGCCGGCGAGCGCTGGCCAGAGGCCTTGCGCGGCAAGCGCACGGTGATGCTCTACGGCGGGAAAGGCGGCACGTTGCTGAAGCTCCTGGAAGACCTCAACGACGACGAGATCGCAGCCAAGCTGCCTGTACAACTGCGCCACCTCCATTCGCCGATCGCGGCTTGAGGAGATAGGGCCATGCTCACCTTTCCGCTCGCATCCGTGCGCGAGGTGATCGCGCGCGGCCGCGTCGATGCCGAAGCCAATGGCGCCTTTCGCTACCCCTATTATGGGCCGGCAAAGGACGGGTAGCCGGGCCTTTGGCTGGTCGGAGATCATGGGGTCCATCTTCTCTCCAACGGCAAGCTTGCCGGCGGCCAGAAGCCCCTCGTCGTCCATGCCAAGGAATGCAATCCGGCCACCCACGACGACTGGTTCGAGGTCAAGCGCCGGACGTTCGATGGCGACGACGGTGTCGATTTCCTCGATGCCGGCCAGCTGGAGGCGATGATGGCGGCAAGCCCCAATGCCACACATCTCCGTATCGCTTTCGCGGGAGACACGATGCAACGGATTTTGATCAGGCGCGACTAGCGCTCGGCCGACGATAGCCGCGCCGCGCACGCAGACGGCGACCTTTTCCACCCCTTCGCGTTCCCTCGACTGCCCCTTGCGGCGGTTCGATGACGCTCGCTCACAAGGAGTTTTCGATGAGCAACGAACCCTTCACCCTTGATATATCAGGCAGCAGCGCATTGTCGTCGGGACTTGGTCTTGGCGTTACCGCGTTCGGCGGCTTTGCCGCCAATGACGACGAGCCCGACCCAACCCCGTCCTCTCCTGCGCCCGCGCAGGCCCTGCCGGCGGCCAGGCGCTCGTTCCCGCGAAAGCAGGGTCAGCGTGCCAATTTCTACCTCGACGGGGGGGATCGCGCGCTCGCCGCGACCTGGAAAGAGCGGGCGCGGATCAATGTCGCGGCGATCCTCACGGCCAATGAACTCGAGAAGCTGGACTTGCCTGCAACTCCAGAAGCGCAAGCGAGACTGATCCGGTTCACCGGCTTCGGCGCCGGCGAACTGGCGAACGGCATGTTCCGACGGCCGGGGGAAGCCGACTTTCGCACAGGCTGGGACGATCTCGGCAGTTCGCTGCAATCGGCCGTCAGCGATGGCGATTACGCATCGCTCGCCCGTTGCACGCAATATGCCCACTTCACCCCCGAATTTGTCATCCGGGCAATCTGGAGGGGCCTGCAACGCCTCGGCTGGCGCGGCGGCCGCGTGCTGGATCCGGGCATCGGAACGGGCTTGTTTCCGGCGCTGATGCCGAAACAGTATCGCGATGCGAGCTACGTCACCGGGATCGAGCTCGATCCCGTCACGGCCCGCATCGCGCGATTGCTGCAGCCCAAGGCACGCATCATCAACGGTGATTTTGCGCACACCGAACTCAACGCGATCTACGATCTCGCAATCGGCAACCCGCCTTTCTCCGATCGGACGGTTCGCTCCGACCGGCAATATCGTTCGCTCGGTCTCCGGCTGCACGATTACTTCATCGCCCGGTCGATCGATCTCCTAAAGCCGGGCGCCCTGGCCGCCTTCGTCACCAGCGCCGGCACGATGGACAAGGCGGATCGCACTGCACGTGAGCATATTGCCAAGTGTGCTGACCTGATCGCGGCAATCCGTCTGCCCGAAGGCAGTTTTCGGCGTGACGCCGGCACGGACGTCATGGTCGACATCCTCTTCTTCCGCAAGCGCAAAGCAGGCGAACCGGAAGGCGACCTTTCGTGGCTCGACCTGGACGAGGTTCGGCCGGCTGTCGACGACGAGGGCCCGATCCGCGTGAACCGATGGTTCGCGCGGCATCCCGACTTCGTGCTCGGTGACCATACCGTGACCCCCGGTCCTTTCGGTGAGACCTATACGTGCCGGCCACGCGCCGGCGAGGAGCTCGAGGCGGCGCTGATGGCAGCCATCGGTCTTCTCCCGGAAGGCCTTTATGACGGCGAACCGACCCCCATCGACATCGATCTGGAGGACGAGCTCGGCGAGATCGTCGATCTTCGTCCCGACAATGCAAAGGTGCGCGAGGGCAGCTATTTCATCGATGTCCGGCATGGTCTCATGCAGGTCGTCGACGGTGAACAGGTCACGGTGCAGGTTCGCAAGGCCCGAAGCGGCGAGGGAATTTCGGAAAAGCATGTCCGCCTCATCCGCAAGCTGATCCCGATCCGTGATACCATGCGCGACGTCCTGAAGGCTCAGGAGCTGGATCGTCCATGGCGGGACTGCCAAGTGCGGCTACGCATCGCCTGGTCGAAATTCGTCCGCGACTTCGGGCCGATCAACCATACGACCGTCTCAGCGACCGAGGACCCCGAAACCGGAGAGGTGCGCGAAACCCATCGCCAGCCGAACCTGCAGCCATTCCGCGACGATCCCGATTGCTGGCTGGTCGCCTCCATTGAGGACTATGACCTCGAAACCGACACCGCCAGGCCCGGTCCGATCTTTTCCGAACGCGTCATCGCACCACCTCCCCCGCCGATCATCACCTCCGCGGCCGATGCCTTGGCCGTCGTGTTGAACGAGCGCGGACGCGTCGACCTCGATCATATCGCCGAGCTTCTGCATTGCGACACGGATGCGGTTCTCGATGCGCTCGGGGACACGATCTTTCGTGATCCGGCCGACGGCTCCTGGCAAACCTCGGACGCCTATCTCTCCGGCGCTGTGCGCACGAAGCTCGGCGTCGCAGAAGCGGCCGCCGCGCTCGATGCCGCCTACAAGCGCAATGTCGGGGCGCTCCGGGCGGTGCAGCCCGCCGATCTCCGCCCGTCCGACATCACCGCTCGGCTGGGCGCACCCTGGATCCCCGCAACCGATATCGTCGACTTCGTGCACGAGACGATGGACGCTGAGATCAAAATCCACCACATGCCGGAACTCGGCTCGTGGACCGTCGAGGCGCGGCGGCTCGGTTGGACGGCCGCCGGCACATCCGAGTGGGGCACCGATCGCCGTCACGCCGGCGAGCTGCTCGCCGATGCGCTGAACAGCCGAGTGCCGCAGATTTTCGACGTCTTCAAGGACGCCGATGGCGAGCGACGGGTCCTGAACGTCGTCGACACCGAGGCCGTGCGCGACAAGCTGCAGAAGATCAAGCAAGCGTTTCAGAACTGGGTCTGGACGGACCCCGATCGGAGCGACCGGCTGGCGCGGGCCTACAACGACCGCTTCAACAATATCGCGCCTCGAAAGTTCGACGGCTCTCATCTGAAACTCCCGGGCGCTTCCGGCACCTTTGTTCTTTATGGGCACCAGAAACGCGGTATCTGGCGGATCATCTCGGCCGGCTCGACCTATCTCGCCCACGCCGTCGGCGCCGGCAAGACGATGACGATGGCTGCCGCCATCATGGAGCAACGTCGGCTTGGACTGATTGCAAAGGCGATGCTGGTCGTCCCCGGGCATTGCCTGGCCCAGGCCGCTCGGGAGTTTCTGGCGCTCTACCCAAATGCCCGCATCCTCGTCGCCGACGAGACGAATTTCACGAAGGACAAGCGCGCCCGCTTCCTGTCGCGGGCGGCAACGGCGACCTGGGATGCGATCATCATCACCCATTCGGCGTTCCGGTTCATCGCGGTCCCGTCAATGTTCGAACAGCAGATGATCCAGGATGAGCTCGAACTCTACGAGGACCTGCTCACCAAGGTCGACGGCGAGGATCGAGTCTCAAGGAAAAGGCTGGAGCGGCTCAAGGAAGGCCTCAAGGAACGGCTCGAGGCGCTGTCGACCCGCAAGGACGATCTGCTGACAATTTCCGAAATCGGCGTCGACCAGATCGTGGTCGACGAGGCGCAGGAATTCCGCAAGCTCTCGTTTGCGACCAACATGTCGACACTCAAGGGTATCGATCCCAACGGCTCGCAGCGCGCCTGGGATCTCTACGTCAAATCGAGTTTCATCGAAACCAGGAATCCGGGGCGCGCGCTCGTGCTCGCCTCCGGTACGCCGATCACCAACACGCTCGGCGAGATGTTCTCGGTGCAGCGGCTGCTCGGGGCCGGCGCGTTGCGCGAGCGCGGGCTGCACGAATTCGATGCCTGGGCCTCGACTTTCGGCGACACCACGACGGAACTGGAGATCCAGCCTTCCGGCAAATACAAGCCGGTCAGCCGGTTCGCGAGCTTCGTCAACGTGCCGGAACTGATCGCGATGTTTCGGTCCTTCGCCGACGTGGTGATGCCGGACGATCTCCGCGAATACGTCAAGGTGCCCAATATTTCGACAGGCCGGCGGCAGATCCTGACGGCCAAGCCGACCCAGGCCTTCAGGAACTACCAGACGATCCTCGACGCCCGCATCAAGGCGATCGAGATGCGCGAGGGACCGGCAAAGCCCGGCGACGATATCCTGCTTTCCGTGATCACCGACGGGCGCCATGCGGCAATCGATCTCCGCCTGATCGATGCGGACAATGACAACGAACCGGACAACAAGCTCAACCTGCTCGTCCAGAATGCCTACCGCATCTGGCAGGAGACCTCACAGAGCATCTATCTCCGTCCGGACGGCAAACCATTCGATCTGCCCGGCGCGGCGCAGATGATCTTTTCCGATCTCGGCACCATTAATGTCGAGAAGAGCCGAGGTTTTTCGGCTTACCGCTGGATCAGGGACGCGCTGGTCCGCCTGGGCGTTCCCGCTTCGGAAATCGCCTTCATGCAGGACTACAAAAAGACGGAGGCCAAGCAGAGATTGTTCGGCGACGTGCGCTCCGGCAAGGTCCGCTTCCTGATCGGCTCTTCCGAAACGATGGGGACGGGCGTGAATGCGCAGCTTCGCCTCAAGGCGTTGCATCATCTCGATGTCCCATGGTTGCCGTCACAGATCGAACAGCGCGAGGGCCGGATCGTGCGCCAGGGCAATCAGCACGATGAAATCGATATCTTCGCCTACGCCACGCAAGGCTCGCTCGATGCCTCGATGTGGCAGAACAACGAACGCAAGGCCCGCTTCATTGCGGCAGCACTTTCCGGTGACACCTCCATCCGCCGGCTCGAAGATCTCGGCGACGGGGCGGCCAATCAGTTTGCGATGGCCAAGGCGATTGCGAGCGGCGACGAGCGGTTGATGCGGAGGGCGGGTCTCGAGGCGGACATCGCGCGTCTCGAACGGTTGCGCGCCGCCCATGACGACGATCAATATGCTGTGCGCCGGCAGATCCGTGACGCCGAACGCGATATCGAGATCTCGAAGCGGCGGATTGCGGAAATCGGAAAAGACATCGAGCGCCTTGTTCCGACTGCGGCTGACGCCTTTGCCGTCACCGTCGTCGGTGAGCCTTTCGACGAGCGGAAAGCCGCCGGTCGCGCCTTGATGAAGGAAACCCTCACCCTTGTTCGGCTCCAGCAGGAGGGCGAGATCGTCATCGCCTCGATCGGAGGCTTCGATCTCGTGTTCCAGGGCGAACGCTTCGGCAAGGGTGACGGTTATCACTACACGACGCTCCTCCAGCGCACCGGTGCGACCCAAGAGATCGATCTGCCGGTGACGGTGACGCCGCTCGGCGCCGTCGCCCGGCTCGAACACGCGCTTGATGGTTTTGACGGCGAGCAGGATCGCTATCGCCAACGGCTGCAAGACGCACATAAGCGCCTTGCCTCCTATCATTCGCGCGAGGGTGCTGCGTTCGCCTTTGCGGGGGAACTGGCCGACAAACGCCGACAACTGCGGGAGGTCGATGAGGCGCTGGCGCAAACCGCCCGCGATGACGTTGAGATGCAGATGACTGCCTAGCTCGGCTACTAGAGCGCCCAATCGCCTTAGATCGACCGGCCCAAACTAATCAGCGAACAGAATGGCAAGTCGGTGGCGCCATGCAGGACATGGACGATGACCACTTTCGTGCCCTCGACGCGGTAGAAGATCAGGTCGTTGCCGTGAACGCGCCGACGGATACCATGGTGCTCGTAGCCGGGGGACGAGGGCGAAGCCGTTCGGACTATCGACGAGATTCTCACACTTGCTCCGCAGCTCCCGGACGAATGACAGGGCGAGCCGGGGATTGTCCTGAGCGATGTAATCGGCGATCTGCTCGAGATCGTTTTCCGCCTCGTAGGAAAACTTAAGGATCATGCCGATTTGTCGGCCTTGTCAGCCATCGCACTGTATTTGGCCTCGAGTCGATCGAAGACATCGCTCGCCGGCTTCGTTCGGCCAGCATCCGCATCGGCAATGCCGCGCGTGATGGACGCATCCAGCGCCGCAAGACGGGTCTCGCGGTCCTGGACCAGTCGCAGACCTTCCCGCAGGACTTCGCTTTTCGAACCATAGCGGCCTGTGTCGACGAGTTGCTGAATGTAGCTTTCGAGCTGCTTTCCGAGATCGGCACTGATCACGCTTGTCTCCATCGAATGTAATGGAAGGCAAGGTAGGCATCTTATCAACTGTTATCTATCCTCGTCGCAATCACCCGCATTCCAGTTGTAAGCGGTGAAACAGGAAGAAGAAATGGAAGATAAAGGGAGGGAAACCCCGCTCGCAGATCGGTCTGCCGGTCGCCGCTTCCGCTCAACCGCCGTCTCCGCATCCCGGCCACTCGTCCTTCGCAGGGCTATCAGCCCCGCTTTTCCTTCGCGGCAGTGATGCTCGACCGCAGTTGCCCCCGGCCGCCCGCTCTACGGTTCGGAAGGTGTCTTCAGGAAAGAATGAAGACAGGAAGGATCGGCAGACGCCGTATCCCAGATCCGGGAAAAGGAGCATCCCATGTATCTCATGAAGGTCGATCCCCGTGCGCTCAAGGACAATCCCGACAACACGCGCCAGTCGAAATCGACGCCGCAGTCAGACGCACTGCTGCTGGCGACGATCAAGGCCGTCGGCGTCATCCAGCCGCCGGTTGTCTTCCCCGAGCGCGACGGCGGTAATTGCTTCATCATCGAGGCGGGCCATCGCCGTCGACGCCAGGCTGTCGCCGCCGGCCTCGAGGAGATCGAGGTGCTGGTGGTGGAGGCCGCCAACGACAACGGCGCCATGCGCTCGATGGTCGAGAATATCGCTCGTGAGCCGCTGAACCCGGTCGATCAATGGCGGGGGATCGAACGTCTCGTCGCGCTCGACTGGACCGAGGAGGCCATCGCCGCCGCCCTCACTCTGCCGGTGCGGCAGATCCGCAAACTCCGGGTGCTCGCCAACGTCCTACCGGCCATGCTGGATCACATCGCGAAGGGTGACATGCCATCCGAGCAACAGCTGCGCACCATCGCCGCCGCCACGCTCGATGAGCAAAGGGAAGTATGGAAGGCGCACAAGCCCAGGAAGGGCGGCACGGCGTCGTGGTGGTCGGTTGCCAGCGCGCTTTCGAAGAAGCGGATGTACGCCAAGGATGCCAGCTTTGGCGACGATCTGCGGGAGGCCTACGGCATCGAGTGGGTGGAAGATCTCTTCGCCCCGGCCGACGAGGACAGCCGCTACACCACCAATGTCGAAGCCTACCTCGGCGCCCAGCAGGAGTGGATGACGATCAACCTGCCGAAGAAGGGCGCGATTGTCGAGGTCAACAACTATGGCCAGCCGGAACTGCCCAGGAAGGCTGAGCGTGTTTACGGCAAGGGCGGCAAGGGCGACAGCACCGCCCTGTATCTCGATCGCGAGGGCAAGGTGCAAGCGGTCCACTACCGGATGCCGGAAGCCAGGAAGCTGAATGGGCAGGCCGGCACATCGGCAGAGAGCCCAGCTGGAGTCGACGACGAGGCAATCTCGGCGTCGAAGGCACGCCCCGACGTCACGCAGAAGGGCCAGGACATGATCGGCGATTTCCGCACCGATGCGCTTCATGAGGCGCTCGGCCGGGCGCCGATCGCCGACGACATGCTGATGGCCTTGCTCGTGCTCGCCTTCTCCGGGCAAAACGTTCGCGTCGACTCGGGCAGCAACGACAACGTGTTCGGGACGAAGCGCATGCAACGTCACGCCGCCCGCCTCTTCTCCGAAGATGGCAGGCTGTCGTTCGATATGGAGACGGTTCGAGTCGCCGCCCGTTCGATACTGATTGAGGTCTTCTCCTGCAGGCGCAACATCTCGAACAGCGGTGTGGTCTCGCGCATCGCCGGCGAAGCGATCGGCGCCGATGGCTTCCTGCCGAACATGGGCACGGAAGACTTTCTCGTGTGCCTGTCGCGCCAGGCGCTCGAGGCGGCGGCGAAGGAGGCGAGTATCCATCCCCGTCCCCGTGTGCGCGAGACGCGCGCGGCGCTCGTCGACCACTTCAAGGACGTCCAGTTCGTACACCCGGTGGCCTTCTTCTCGCCGAACCCGAAGGACGTCGCCGACCTGATAAAGCATGCCGACCATCTCGACGACGGTCGCGATGATGTTCCTGCGGGTGGCTCGGACACCGAGGACGATGCCTCCGCGTCCGACGCAGCCGATCCGGGCGTCGATCAGTTCGGAGAACCGCAAAACGTACGCGACAGCCACGCTTCGGATGAGGACGAAACCGCCTACGGGATCGCTGCGGAGTAGTCCCCTCCTCTAACACTCATTCCCTCAATCGCGCCGCCGGCCATCACCGGCGGCGCATTCGTTTTCATCATCCGCAAAACATGAAGGAGAAAGCGCATGTCTGCGTCCTTGATTTATGATCTCGCCTCGATCGGCTCCATCGTCGCCTGGTCGGACGGTACGCCGCGGCCGCCGGAGCGCCACAACAAGAAACTCTCTTCTTGGAAATACCGCAACAGCAAGGGCCGGCTGATCCGCAAGCAGGGAAAGCGCGGCGTCGGCAGTGTCAGCCTGTCACCGGATTTTACCCTTCACGAGGGCGACTTTGGCGCGGGCGGCGTGATTGCCCTTCGCATCCACCGGACCTTCTCGCTCGACAGCGAGCTATCGTTCAAGGTCATCGAACGCCCGGCGCCGGGATCGTTCCGCGTCTTCGATCGCCCCGGCGCAAATGCCGAGCTTGTCTACGTAGCGCCTAATCGGCCAGCGGCCGAGGAATGGCTGACCCGGCACGGCTATCCCCACGCGGTGCTCGACGAAGTGACTGCCGACGAGGTTGCCGCCGATCATGTCGAAGGGAGGGCGGCGGCATGAACAGTCCGCTCTCGCAACCCTCCACGAACTCCACCCCTAAGCCTTTAGGGGTGGAGTTCGCCCAGAGTGTCGACGCAATGCCTGTTGCGCGCGTCGGCGACCTCGTCTTCGCCATGGTGCCGGCGCGGGATAACCGCTATTCCTCGCCAGCGCGTGGCCCGTGTCGCGACCCCACTATTCGCATCATGGTTCCGTTGAAGACGAAGCGGCCTTCCGAAACCGCATATTTGAACAGGCGGTACATTGCCGCGAGCTTCAAGCTCTCGCTCGCCGTTCTGTCCGCATGAATTGCAATACGCCCTGGGGCGCCTCTCAGGGTGCCACCGTCTATGCCCACGGAATCGTCTCCCACACCACAGCTGGGCATGGCGGCTTCAAACTCTCGGTCGCGCGTAACGCCGCCGTCCATCCGATGTTGCGGGCAGACGGTGGCTGGTACGGGGCCGGCCTCAGGCACATTCCTCGAACGCTATCGCGCCAATCTCGCGGCGCTGTCCGCCGAGCGCCAGCCGTAGGTCGACGCGCTTACGCGCAAACTTTCGCGGCAGGACGCTGCTTTCGCGGCTCTCCGGGCCCGCCACCGGCGGCTTCCGCGACCCGCAGAGGGCGGGAGTGGGAGCTCAATGGCAGAGGGACGCTCATGAGCACGATAGGCGAACTCGAGCAACGGGCGGGCATCGGGACCGGACAGCGTTCTGGATCCAGTTCCATCATCTCGAGGCGGCCGAATGCCTGAATGCCGGTGTGGCGGAGCTCCACAGGCTGATTGCCGAAATGGAGGCGACGTCAACCGCAGCCAGCAAGGTGGCAACAACGCGGCCCAAACTTAAAAAGCTGCCGCCTCTGACCGCAGAGGAGGAACAGGTCATCCAGGCTTATGTCGTCAAGCACGGCTCTCGTTGGAAGAGCATCCTGAACCGTGTCTGGATGGGCGGTCCGCCCTATGACGACGGTGGCACGTTGCGTCGCCTGCGCAATTCCCATGGTCCGTCCTGGCTTCACGCTTATCGTCTGCCGAAGCCACGCCCTGAGGAAACGACGGGTTCGGATCACCAGCCGGACGCACCGGAAACCTGTTCCGTCGGTCGGCGCTTCCGCGTCCAGGCCAGCCCCTGCAATCCCAAATGCCGGGAGCGCCTCCCTGGCGGTCGCGTGTGAGCCTGGTCCGCGCAGTGGCGCTCTTCCAGCGGTTGCTCGCATCAGGCGGCGTCAGAGGATTGCGGCGCGCCTAGGCCCTCCTGTTCAATGAGTTCCCTGCGGACCAGTTCCTTGCCCGCCTCCCCTTCGGATTTGCTGCGGTCTGAACCGGCGGCCGTCCGTTTCAAGGCCGCTATCGCGCCGCGGGGCGGCCGGACCGCGCCGTCCTCTCAAAAGCAGGGCCGCGTGCTTCGCGAGGTCAAGATGACCTGCTTGCACGCATCCCGGCTTTGCTCGTCTTGGCGGGCCCGGACCCTGAAACGCCCGTCTTCCGCCGGCTCCTTTTGACCGCACCGAGGGGGCAGACCGGCAAGGGCCGGAACCGCTTCGGAGGAAACCTTGAAAGGAACAGCTCATGGCCAAGCCCGCAACCCAGTCCCGCCAGCCCGCCCGCGTCGTGCAGCTTCGAAAGGGCGCCACCATCGAAATGGTCCGGCTGACTTGCCCGGATGCCGCCCAGGCGATGCTGATAGCTGAAAGCTTCGGCACGGCGGTGATCGACGGCGACGGGATCCGTGAACTGCACGAGCGCCTGATTATCGAGACGGCCGACAGCCTTTCCGATGGCCTCGGCGAGCGGGCGATGCAGATCCACCTCCAGCGCATCGTCGGCGCCTATGTCGGGTCCGCGCATGGCGCCGGCCAGTTCTACTCCCGCGCCGTCACAGAGGCACGCGACGCCACCGCCAAGGCGGCCAATGACGTCCGCGACGAGGATCTCGACGGTCCGGTCGGATATGACAGCGCCGCCCAGCGCAAACGTGAATTCGCGGCCGACATGGGCGTCCAGGCCCATTCTCTCCGGATGGCCGCGGAAGGCGCCGTCGCTGCCTACGAGCATATCGTCGGCGAGGTCTGGAAGCCATTCGACCGCCCGGTCGACAATCCCGGTCAGTCGATCGACCGCAAGGCGGCGGCAGCGCAGATGGCCGCCTTCGACTGACCGCAACGGCGGGGCTTCGGCCCCGCCATTTCTTCTCTTTCCGATCGATGGCTGGCCCCCGGAGCCGGCTTTTCGCGTGTCGAAGGCAAATGAAGGAAGGTTGCCAGCTTACCGCCATCGCGGACCCGTCCGGCTTCGGTCCTGCCGGGGTCGGGAATTCAGGCGCAAGGGCGTTGCCCTCCTCCACTGACGTTCCGGCGCTTGACCAGCGTGCGCCATCCCCTCAGCCCGTCCTTCGGACCGCCGTGACGGGCCGCGATCGGCGCTGTCTCGTAAACGGAGGTATGGAAAAATGAGCAAAAGCCAAGAAGCGCAACGTGCAGACATCTATAGCCGGATTACCGATCGGATCGTCGATGACCTGGCCCGTGGCGTCAAACCATGGCTGAAGCCTTGGCACGACCGGAACATGCGAGAGCGGATCACGCGTCCGCTAAGAAGCAACGGACAACCCTACTCGGGCGTCAACGTTCTGCTGCTATGGTCGGAAGGCATGGCGCGCGGCTTTTCGTCGCCGATGTGGATGACGTTCAAGCAGGGGCTCGAACTGGGCGCGGCAGTCCGCAAGGGCGAAACCGGGTCGACCGTCGTTTTCGCCAGCCGGTTTACCAAGACCGAAGCCGATGGCAATGGTGGTGAGGTCGACCGGGATATCCCCTTCTTGAAAGCGTACACGGTCTTCAACGTAGAGCAGATCGACGGCCTGCCGGAGCGGTATCATCATAGACCGGAGCCTATGATCGATCCCGTCGAACGGCTCGAGCACGCCGATCGCTTTTTCCGCAGCACTGGCGCGATCATCCGCCACGGCGGAAACCAGGCCTTCTTTGCCCCTTCCAGCGACCACATCCAGATGCCACTGTTCGAGAGCTTCCGGGATGCGCCAAGTTACTATGCGACGCTCAGCCATGAGGCCACCCACTGGGCCGGCGCTTCGCATCGGTTGAACCGCGATCTCAGCCGTTACCACAAGGACCGGTCGGAACGGGCACGTGAGGAACTAATCGCCGAGCTCGGGAGCTGCTTCCTTTGCGCGGACCTCGGCATCGCCCCGGAGTTGGAGCCGAGGCCCGACCACGCGAGCTATCTTGATTCTTGGCTCAAGGTGCTTTCCGAAGACCGGCGTGCGATTTTTCAGGCGGCCGCTCATGCGCAGCGGGCAGTGACCTTCCTTCACGATCTGCAGCCTCGTGCAGCCGAGGGCAAAGTCGCGGCCTAGAAAATCAGGGTCGGTCGTTGTCGCCGCCAACGGCCGACACCTCTCTTGGCTCTCTTTCCGTAAGCGTGCTCTGATCTGGTGTGAGGTCCAGCCTGCCCCCGATCGAGGTTTTGCGGTCGGTCGGTTTGAGCTTCCGGGATTGCTTGATTTCGACGGTAAACGGCTTTGGGACGCATACTTCCTCCAGGCGACGAATCGCCAGCACACGATACCGGGTTGGTTGCTGGAGGCAACTTCCAAGCCGGCCGGTCCGTCGCCACCGAATTGTGGGCCTGACATTGCAACAGAGAAACGGTTCGATCGCAGCAATGTTGCGCTTGGGCAAGACGGTGGCACGCTGCCATCACCATGTTCCTCTTGATCGCTCGGCATAGGGCACGTCCTCCGCGGGCTCGATGAGGCATGTCTGATCGGAGAGCGGCTTCGCCTCGATCGTCCTCCCGCAACGGCCGTACAAAACTTTCTTCCCCTGAGCGCTCAGGCGCTCTTTCCTCGCGAAACAACAAAGTTTCTCCCGGCCGCCCTCCACGTTGTTCCGGCCCCCTGGGTGCGGTCCGATCGTCCCCGATCCTTGCGACAGCCATCGAGGCCGCGAAGGGCGCGGTCCGAAACCAACAAAAGGAACTTGGACAATGGCAACCATCGGCACCTTCACCTCCACCGAAACCGGCTTTAACGGCTCGATCCGCACACTTGCCCTCAATGTCAAGGCCCGCATTGCCCGCATCGAAAACCCCTCCGACAAGGGCCCGCATTACCGCATCTACGCCGGCAACGTCGAACTGGGTGCAGCCTGGCAGAAGACCTCCGAACAGGGCCGCGACTACCTCTCGGTCAAGCTGGACGATCCGAGCTTCCCCGCTCCGATCTACGCCACGCTGGCGGACGTCGAAAGCGAAGACGGCCTGCAGCTGATCTGGTCGCGCCCCAACCGCGACTGAGATCCTCCAGGCTCCGCCCGATGGGCGGGGCCTCTCCCTCTGACCTTTTCTCCGCCATTCTTCCTTATTGGATGAAAACGGATGGAAAAATGGAGTAGGGTATGTCGTATCTCATTTGGATGGAAACGGATGGGATAATGGATGACGGCCCTTGATCTCGCGAAATTGCGTATCACGCCCGAGATCCTGTCGTTGATCGCCGAGATCGACGAATTCAAAGGTGCATGGCGAGCGCTCGGTCGTATCGCGCCAGACCGGCTCTCCAGCTTGCGCCGGGTCGCGACGATCGAAAGCATCGGCTCTTCCACCCGTATCGAAGGCGCAAAGCTAAGCGACCGAGAAGTCGAAAGGCTGCTCTCGAACCTGCGCATCGGCTCGTTCACCAGCCGAGACGAACAGGAAGTCGCAGGCTATGCCGAGGTAATGGAAACGATCTTCTCTGCCTTCGAAGCGATCCCGCTTGACGAAAATCACATCCGCCAACTCCATCGCGATCTACTCGCTCACTCGACCAAGGATGAGCGACACAGGGGAAACTGGAAAACCCTTGCCAACAACGTCGAAGCCTTCGACGAAGATGGACGAAGCCTGGGCGTCGTCTTCGCGACAGCATCCCCCTTTGATACTCCGGGCCGGATGTCGCAACTGGTGTCCTGGCAAAAGGTCCAGGAGACGGATGGAAAATTTCACCCTCTGCTCATCGTCGCTGTCTTCGTGGTGGTGTTTCTGGAAATCCATCCTTTCCACGACGGCAATGACCGCCTGTCGCGAGCCTTGACCACTTTGCTGCTCCTTCGGGCGGGCTATACCTACGTGCCATACAGCTCTCTCGAAAGCGTTGTCGAACAGAACAAGGAAGCCTATTACCTCGCGCTTCGTCGAACGCAGGGCACGATCCGGACAGATCAACAGGACTGGAATCCGTGGGTCGAGTTTTTCCTCCGGAGCCTGCAGCGGCAGAAGCAGCGGCTCGAGCGCAAGATCGAGCGTGAACGCATCCTGCTGGGCGACCTTCCGGAGTTGTCGGTCTCGATCCTCGAACTGGCGCGTGAGCGTGGGCGCGTTACGGTGATGGAAGCGGCCAAGACCACAGGCGCAAGCCGCAACACCGTCAAGGATCATCTTCGGGCGTTGACCGAGCAGCGACAACTGACCCTTCATGGAGCGGGTCGCGGGACCTGGTACGGCCTGAGCTGAAACCAGTGTGAAGAGCCGGCCGGCGCACCGGTATCGAAGCGATCGTTCAACCGGGAACATCGCCAAAGCGATATCCTTCCCCCCGATTCCGGCGCTCCATCCGCGGGCTCGATGGGGCATGTCTGACCGGAGAGCGGCTGCGCCTCGATCGTTTTCCGGCAACGGCATCCGCAGATTTCTTACCCCGGCCGGCTCCGCCACCCTCCTCTCCGACTAACAAATCTGCGGCTCGCCGCCCTCCATTGCATTGCGGCCCTATGCCACCCCACTGCGCAGGCGCGATGGGGACCCCGGCGGGTGCGGTTCGATCGTCCCCGGTCTTTGCGACTGCCATCGAGGCCGCAATGGCGCGGCCCGAGACACAGGACAAGGAACATCACCATGGCGACCATCGGCACTTTCACCTCAACCGAAGCCGGCTTCACAGGCTCCATCCGCACCCTCGCCCTCAACGTCAAGGCTCGCATCGCCCGCATCGAAAACCCCTCCGACAAAGGCCCGCACTACCGCATCTACGCCGGCAATGTGGAGCTGGGCGCGGCCTGGCAGAAGCGCTCCGAGCAGGACCGCGACTACCTCTCAGTCAAACTGGACGACCCGAGCTTCCCTGCGCCGATCTACGCGACCCTCGCCGAAGTCGAAGGCGAGGACGGCTACCAGCTGATCTGGTCCCGCCCCAACCGCGAGTGACACCCAGACGAGGCCCCGCCGCAAGGCGGGGCCAATCGTCCGAATTGAGAAGCCGGAAGCGGGCATCGAACCCGCTTCCGGCTTTTCTGGTGCCATACGGAACCGGAAATGTCTGCTCAGATCGCCTCAGTGTGCCGTGCCGGCATCGCGGCCTCAAGGACGGGCGGTCAACCCCCTATTTTGCCTCCGCTCCGGTTCCCGCCGCTCCAACAAAATCGGCTCCCCCACCCGCCGCCGCTGGCGGTCGCGATCCCTGACCCCGCCATCCCGTCCCGCCCCGCGTCGTCGTCTTTCACGAACTCAAGGAGATGAGACGATGACCATCGAACAGCACATCGAGGAACTGCGGCTGGAGCTGAAGAGCGTGTACAATGCCGCTGAGCGCCGCCAGATCGAGACGGAGCTCGAACTCGCTGAAGCCGTTCTGGCTGTCATGCTTGCCGAACAGGAGGGCGCCGTCGAAGCCGAGCCGCCCTTCTGAGGCGGCTCTTTCTTTCGGGTATGTGAGCCGGTCCGCCGGATCGACCAGCCTCCCGGCTGCCACGGGTTTCACCCCTCTCACCCCTCCTGCTCACGCCGGATGCGGTCGCGCCGCCTCCGGGGCCGCGGATCTCTTCTCTCTATGACGTCCTATTTACGCCAGCAAATCCGGCGTCAAGGACGGCGCGGTCTCCCCCAATTATTCCGCCGCTGCGTTGCACTGCGCTTCCCGGAAAAAGTAAGCGGTGTGCCATCGGCACCTAGACAAGAATCCCTGTGACCGGAGCGGGCCTGAAAAGATGTCCTGCGCCTCACCTGATACTTTTGCCACTGAAGACCTCCACCAAGTAGTCAATGAACACTTTGACTTTACGTGGGGTGTGACGTCGCTGAGCATAGAAGGCAAAGATCGGTTGCTCGATGGGTTCATAATCCGGCAGCAGCCGCACGAGGCGGTTCTCCGCTATATCCCGGGCGACCATGAAATCGCCCAAGAGGGAATAGCCACCTCCCGCCAGGCAGGCGTTTCTCACCGCTCGCGCTGAATTCAGCGTCAGATGCTGCGGCACTTCGAAGTCAATGACCTTTCCTTGATGCGAAAACCTATGAACGCGCCCCCATTCTCCGCTGACCTGTATGACGGATGGACAACCTTTGATCTCGTCCAAGGTTCTGGGTGTCCCATGTTGCTCGCAAAACTGGGGTGTCGCGACGAACACGATCCTCTGTGTGAAAATCCTCTGCGCGATCAGGGATGAATCGTTCAACGGCCCTACTCGGATGGCGACATCGAAGTGCTCGCCGATGAGATCGACCAGCCGATTGCCAAGGTCGATTGAGACATCGAGCTGCGGGAACCGTCGCACGAATTCAGGAACCGCTGGTGCCAGGCACTCATTGCCAAAGGCGGTTACGCAGGAGACGTGAAGCTGGCCGCGAGGGGCTTCATGGCGCTCGCGTACCGCGCTCCGCATCAGATCAAGCTCCTCCAGGAGGCCGGTGCTCTTTTGCACGAACTCCATCCCGGCATCCGTCAGATTGATCTGCCTGGTGGTGCGGTTGAACAGACGTACGCCGAGGTCGGTTTCCAAGTCTGCCACGATGCGGCTGACCGAGGCAGCCGAAAGGCGCAGGTCCCGGCTCGCGGAAGAAAAGCTGTTGTGCCTGGCGACTGCCATTGCCACCTTCATGGCTTCGATCATATCCATGCGCCATTCTTCCGAAATTCAAAACAATATCTTTCACTTTGCATGTATTAACACGGAAATCGGATTCATGCATCGATGCGGCGAACGCTTCATTCGAGGAGATGGACATGTTGACGAATCCTAGCTGGATACTTCGAAGCTACCCTTCCGCAATGCCTTCCGTTGAGAACTGGGGCTTGGAGGACCGTCCAATTCCCGAGGCTGCGGATGGTGAGCTGCTGGTGAAAACTTTGTGGCTTTCCGTCGATCCCTATATGCGCGGCCGGATCAGCCCCGCGAAGAACTATGCTGCTGGTTTCAAGATTGGCGATCTGATGTGCGGCGGCGGAATTGGCGAGGTAATTGCGTCTGAGTCCCCAGCCTTCAAGGCAGGCGACGTCGTGATGAGCGATCATTTTGGTTGGCAGCCGTTCAGTGTAATCCCGGCCGCGTCAGCGAAATCAGTGATGAGTACCGACGCTCCGATTCAGTCCGCGCTTAGCTATCTCGGTATGCCCGGTCTCACCGCCTATTTTGCGCTCCTCAGAACAGCAAAACCGAAGTTGGGGGAAACGGTGTTGATCTCGGCCGCGTCAGGAGCTGTGGGGCAGATTGCGGGACAGATCGCGCGGATCAAAGGGTTCGACGCAGTCGCTGTTGCGGGCTCCGACGAGAAACTGGAATGGTGCAGGGAGCTTGGATATCGGGCCGGGGTCAATCATCGACGCTCAGTTGATCTCGTGGCAGATGTCGCAACCGCATGCCCCAAAGGCGTCGATGTCTTTATCGACAACACTGCCGGCCCAATTCACGATGCAGCCATGTTAAACCTCAACACCTTTGGCAGGGTGGTGGTGGTCGGGACCATTGCCTTGGCCGACCGGTTTGATCAGCCCGATATCGGCCTCCGGCATCTCAGAAGGACACTGATTACCCGTGCACGGATAGAAGGGTTCCTGCTCGACGACCACGAGGGAGAATACGAGATGGCGATTGCCGATCTGCTGTCATGGTACAAACAGGGACTGCTTCAGACACGGGAAGATGTTGCGGAAGGGATTGAGACCGTACCCCACGCTTTCGTTCGGATGTTGAAGGGAGAGAACTTCGGCAAGCAACTGGTCAAGCTATGATGCCCTGAATGAGCATTTGTCGGCTACGGCCCACTGCGGTTTTTGTGCACGCGGCACTCAAGCGGAATAATTCCACGGCAGAAGCTCATTGATCCGGTTCAGCTTGTGGCCGTTGACGATGGCGATGAGCGTGCTGATCAGATATGCCAAGGGATCGACGGCGTAGAGCTTGCAGGTCTCGATAAGCGAGGCGGTGGTCGCCCAGTTCTCGGCCCCGGCGTCATGTCCGGCAAAGAGTGCATTCTTGCGATTGAGAGCAATCGGCCGGATGGCTCGCTCGACGGTCTTATTGTCAATCTCGATGCGGCCATCGGTTAGGAAGAGCTTTAGGCCGTCCCAGTATTTGGCGATGTAGGCCAATGCCTCGCCGAGCGGGGACTTGGTCGCGACACGGGCACGGTGATGGACGAGCCAGGTCTGCATGTCGGCGATCAGCGGCGCTGACCGCTCCTGCCGCCCAGCAAGGCGAGCGTCTACCATGGCCGCGAATTCGACCGCGTCTTCGGGCTGAGGCAAGACCAACTTCCCCTGCCGCGCCAGTGTTCGCAAGGATGATAGGTGGTCGGTCTTCAGCCCGTGGCGCTCGGCCACCTCGTTCACTGTCACGCCCGGACGCAAGCTCTCCGAAACGAACCGTGCCTTCACCTCGTCCGGCCATTGGCGGTGAGCCTCTCTTCGGCTCCGTCGCTTCGTGAGAACCTCCAATGTAGTGTCCATGGAGAAACTCCTTGCCGCTCGTCCATGGAAACTCGATCACAGATCAGGCGACAGAGGGCAATGTGGGGGAAAAACAGCGGTTACCGAAAAAATCGGTTCCCCCGCTTGCGTTCCGCGTTCCGCGGTCCTTGACCCCTCTTTGCAACAGGGTGGCCGATCTCTGTCATCAACCAAGGAGATCACATTATGGCAAGGGATGAGAAGCTCATGCTCTACACCAAGCTTTCCGGCTTCCGCCTCGTCGTCCTTGCAAACCAGTTCGGCTGCGAGACAGACTTCTCGCGAGGTCTCCACGATCGCCTGATCGAAGGACTGGAGGCCCGCAATTGGGCGCGCGGATGATCAGTGTGGCGCTATAGCGGAGCGTTCTCATCGGAGACGACGAGTTCGCCGAGTATCAGCTCGAGGGTGACTCCACATTCGTTTCGGCCGTACACGCCACCCCATTGCGCTCGCGCAACGGGGACTCCGGGGGTGCGTCCCTCCTTTCCGGTCCGACGACTATCCCCGCGATGACCGCAATTCGAAAGGAGAAACGACATGCAACAGTTCGCTCAATTCCTCGCCACCACCGGCCGTCGGGTCCGCACTCTCGGCATTGGCTCAGCCATTCCTCCGCAAGGGAAAGCTTGGCCTGAAGCTCGCGATCAAGATCCCGTTCTTCGTAGAGGACGAAGTCTCCTTCGAGACCAACTGGAGCCGACGTCGATAAGGCACGCTCCGGCACGCCACGACGGGTCATTTTCATCTCGGCATCGATGCGCGCGGCCGATAACCGCGTTTCCGCTTTTGTCGGAGCAGATCGAGAAACAGCTGGACGGCTTCCTCTTCCCGTCCGAAATGATGGACCATCATCTGTCCCTTGCTTCCGATGCGGCCCCATTTCCTGAGCAGGCACACATCGCCAAAGAGGTTCGGTTCGATCGACATGGCGTAATAGCGTGCCATGTTCCTGGAGGAGTCCGAGCGCTCGACGTAGAGATGGTAGGGCTGCGAGATCATGAGAGAAGAATCGCTGATCTCTGGAACCCCGTCTAACGACAGTTATGAATCGGTCAGCCTGGATCGATTCACATCGGTGATGATTTCGGAAGATCGAGACAGGCTTGGGCGAGACACCTTCGGCGCACGGCTCTACTCCACTCCCTGACGCACCCCGAACCCGCGACACGGTTTCGGCCATCTGGTGATATCTTCTCGTGGCTCTCAGCAGCACCATCCGTGTCTTGCGCTGTCCCGGCGCCTGACGGACCCTCGTCAACGAGTGCGTCTCCGACCGAGCGCCTTTCCCGCGTGACGGTACGCAGCTCACGGCCATATTTGTCTTCGTCGCCCAAACCCGGCTGAAAGCGAGAACTTGCCACCATTCAGCAGCGCGAGCAGACGTGATTTGACGGCTTCGCCTTGATCCGCCTCACACCGCGGTGGCTCGAGTTCCGGCGTGCCGATATCCGCGATGCGGATTTTCTCGCCCCGGGACCAGAACGTATCGCCGTCGACGACGCAGTTCACATGGCGCTCGGCGCTGCAGAATGAAAATGCCGCTGACGATAAATCCGCTGTTGGCGTCCTGACAGCTGTCACAAGCCCAGAAAGTTATCAACGCCTCCGAAGGCAAGTCAGCCTCCCGCAGCAAAGACCATGGCGCAGAGGATCGCGGTCAGGGTTTTGCGCGGGCGGCACGGTCCCCACCGGGGCGACTTGCCAGCGATGTCGATCGTTCCTGCTGTCGGACTGCCACGGCTTTCTGAACGGAACCACATTCGATTTCGTCACCCTCGGTCCTCTCCTCTTTGCCTCGCGCAAGGCGATCTTTAGGCGGTGTGCGAGCGTCGGGGCGCAGTCGGTCCCGCCTCCCCTTCGGGCCACTATGTTGAGGCTCCTGCGGCTGCGCTCTCTCCCGCCCTCGCACGACGAGAATTCCCGAAATCCCGCCCTTTCGGTCGTCGCTCACGCTGATTTCTCCGATACTCTTCATTGTTCCGGATCGGCCTTGCTCGCTGCGCTGCGCGCCGGCTCGATCCGAGAGGGGCTAGACGTGTTTGCGAGCCTGTGAAACCTGTTCGTCCCGACGCAGGCTTTCATATCGTCGCGCCGAAACCAGATCGCGCGACCGCACCTGAGCGGCGCGTTGCCCGCCGTGAAGACGATCTGCTCGTCCGCTCGCATGCGAAGAACTTCGTGCGGCTGGATCAACGGCCGCGCGGTCAGTTGCTTCGATCGCGTCCGCGACGATCCTCTCGCCTGGGAACTGCGGCTGACCTGGTCGATCTCGACGGTCGTCGTGCCGCAGCGACGGGAGATGTAATCGGCCGTTTCCGGATCGTTGATCGCCGCGAAACTGATCCAGCTCGCGCTCTCGAACCACTTGCTGGCGGCGTCGCGTCCGCCATAGGTTTCGCGCATCTGGCCGATCGACTGATAGATCATAAGAAGCGTGATGCCATACTTGCGGCCGGCGTCGCGCGCGGTCTCCAGGATGCGCATGTAACCAATCCTCGCCACCTCATCGAGAAGGAAGAGCGCCCTTCCCTTCACCGAGCCATCGCGATTGTAGATCGAGTTCAGGAAGGAACCGATGATGACGCGAGCCAGGCCCGCATGCGTCTCCAAAGTCTTGAGATCGATGTTTATGAAGACGTCGGTGTTTTCCGCTGCAAGGTCGCTTGTCGAAAACGTATTCCCCGACACCAGTGCGGCATAGTTCGGATACGATAGCCAGTGGGTTTCCTTGATCGCATTGGCATAGACGCCGGAGAACGTCTCCGGGGTCATATTGACGAAGGCCGCGACATTTTCCTTCACGAAATCTGAGTCCGAATTGTCGTAGATCTCCTGCAGGCGTTGGCGCAACTGCGGCTCCGGTTCAGAAAGATTGGTGCGCACCCGGCGAAGCGTCTGGTTCTCCTTTTCCGTATGTCCGGACAGGCAAACGTCGGCGATCATTGCGGTGAGCAATTGCAAGGCCGAGGCTCGGAAGAAGTCGTCGCGGACGCCGCGGGTGCCACCGCTGTCGCTCATGATCCAAGAGGCGACGGAGGCAATATCCTCTTCCTTGGTGCCGCCGAATTGCCCGATCCAATCAAGCGCATTGAAGCCGGTTTCCGGCTTTTTCGGATCGACCACGAACACGTCGCGGTCCGCGCCGGTGCGATGTGCCGAGACCATCGGCGCCACCTCGTTCGAGGGATCAAGAACGATCAGCGAGCCGCCCCATTTCAACGCGGTCGGGATCGTCACGGACGTCGTCTTAAAGCCGCCGGAACCGGCGAAGACGATGCCGTGTGACGAACCGAACGAGCCGTCGAAGCAGAGCAGTGGGGACTTGCCGCCGCTCCCCCATGTGTCGGGATTGTCGGCCCGAAACGAGCGCTCCGCAATGCTGTCCCTATCGACACGATATCGTTCGCCGATCACGATCCCGCCGGCTTGGGAGAACAGCTTTTCCGCATCGGCAAGCTTCATCCAATCCGCCTCGCCGTGCAGCGCTCTCTTGCCGCGGATCCGTTTGGGCTCGGCCTTGGCGAATGCCGCGTTGCCGACCAGCGCGACGCGTAGCGCAAAGCAGGTCGCCATCGCCACAGAGCCCGCTCCGATCAGCATGGCGGGATCGACATAGGCGAAAATGGACTTGCCCACTGGCACCTGGTGCGCGAGTCCCGACAACCGGATCGTTTCGCGAAGCGCGGCAATCAGGATCGTCGCCACATCGCCGACGACTACACCCCATCCTGCCGACTTGATCCTGATCGCGCCGGCACTTGCAAACAGGAAGACGACGCCGACGAGCGCTGCCGTGATATAAGGCAGAGAGATGCCCGCCCGGCTGAGCGTCTGCCGCGCTGCCTCCGTCTTCCCGAAGGCAGACAGCCAGTGTTCGATCCCCGTGATACTGACGGCGGAGAGGATCATCAGTGCGGCGGGCGCGACGAACAGCAGGATCCTATTCATCGGTTTTCCCGAAGGCCTCCGCGCCAATCGCCATCAGTCGTGATCGTTCTGTTTGGTCGACTTTCAGACGCTGGTACAGATCGACCAGCGCGCCGAGCAGAAGCGCGCGTTTCTCGAAGCGAAGACCGGCTTTGACGATCAGTCCGCCAAGCTCGATCTTTTCCCGCGTGTCCTTCTTGCGGGCGTCGGAAGTCATGGTGCGGCTCATGCGCTCAAGCCTCGCCAACCCCGCCCGCAGCCGAGCCAGACGCGTTCTGCGTGGACGGTGCGCCGCTTTCGCCGGCGCTTGCCCCCCTCTTCCCTCCGCTCGAACGGCCCTCGCCTCCGCGAAACCGCTTCGCCAGGTCCTCGAAAGCAGCCTGCAGCTCCGCCTCGTCGATCTCGATCTCGCCGAGGCCCGCCTTGAGCGCGATCCGGCCGATGCGTTCGGCCTCACGGGTCTCGGCGATCTTGAGCTGCTCCTGGAGCTTGGCGATTTCGTCGCGGATCTTGGAGGATGGCTTCTTCATGTCCGTAGTCTCCCTTGGGTGAGAAAGCTTGCCTTTCGAACCCAGTTTTTCCGGAGATGAGCGCGGAAAGCACTACTGTGAATCCTACAATCGCCAAGGCGCAAGCTTTGGTGGATGATCCCGGCCGTTCCGAAGGAGCGGATCCGAAGGGCGCAATTATACGTCGCTGCCGCGACGCCCTTGCGTGAGGCCCTGGCGGGCCTGCCGCTCCCGACGAACTTGTTGATTTCGTTCGCAATCGGGAAAGAACCTGCCGTGGCCGTCCCCCATTTCTCCGTCAGCGTCGTCGCCCGCGGCTCCGGCCGCAGCGCCGTCCTGTCGGCGGCCTACCGTCACTGCGCAAAGATGGAGTTCGAGCGCGAGGCGCGGACAATCGACTACACGCGCAAGCAGGGATTGCTGCACGAAGAGTTCGTCATCCCCGCCGACGCGCCTGAGTGGCTGCGAACGATGATTGCCGACCGCTCGGTTTCGGGTGCGTCAGAAGCCTTCTGGAACACAGTCGAAGATTTCGAGAAGCGCTCGGACGCGCAGCTCGCCAAGGATGTGACGATCGCCTTGCCGATCGAACTGACGCCAAAGCAAAACATTGCGCTGGTGCGTGACTTCGTCGAGCGGCACGTCACCTCGAGGGGTATGGTGGCGGACTGGGTCTATCACGATGCGCCGGGCAATCCGCATGTGCATCTGATGACAACGCTGCGGCCGCTGACCGAGGACGGTTTCGGCGCAAAGAAGGTCGCGGTTTTTGGACCGAACGGCAATCCGATCCGCAACGATGCCGGCAGAATAGTCTATGAGCTCTGGGCCGGAAGCATCGATGATTTCAACGCGTTTCGTGACGGATGGTTTGCCTGCCAGAACCGGCATCTGGCGCTTGCCGGTCTCGACATTCGCGTCGACGGGCGGTCTTTCGAAAGGCAAGGGATCGATCTCGAACCGACTATCCACCTTGGCGTCGGGACGAAGGCGATCGAGCGAAAATCCGAGATTGCTTCAAAGCCGATCGAACTCGAGCGCCTCGAATTGCAGGACGCGCGAAGGGCCGAGAATACGAGACGGATCGAGCGGTGCCCCAAACTTGTCCTGGACCTGATCACGCGCGAAAAGAGCGTCTTCGACGAGCGTGACGTCGCCAAGATCCTGCACCGCTACATCGACGATCTCGCTCTGTTCCAAAGCCTCATGGTTCGGATCATCCTCCACCCCGAAACCTTCCGCCTCGAGCGCGAGCGGTTCGACCTTGCGACCGGCACCCGGGTGCCGGCCAAGTACACGACGCGGGACATGATCCGGCTGGAAGCGGAGATGGCCAATCGAGCGGTCTGGCTGTCCCAGCGGTCGTCACATGGCGTGCGGGAAGCGGTGCTAGCGGTGACCTTCAAGCGCCATGAGCGTCTGTCAGGTGAGCAGAAGACGGCGATCGAACGTGTGGCGGGACCCGAGCGGATAGCCGCCGTGATTGGCCGCGCCGGCGCCGGCAAGACCACGATGATGAAGGCGACGCGCGAGGCCTGGGAAGCGGCCGGCTATCGGGTCGTCGGTGCAGCACTTGCCGGGAAGGCGGCCGAGGGCCTGGAGCGGGAAGCGGGCATCATCTCTCGGACGCTTGCGTCGTGGGAACTCCGCTGGAACCAGGGCCGCGATCAGCTCGATAACAAGACGGTGTTCGTGCTGGACGAAGCCGGTATGGTGTCGTCGCCACAGATGGCGCTGTTCGTCGAAGCGGTGACAAAAGCCGGCGCCAAGCTCGTTCTCGTCGGCGATCCCGAGCAGCTCCAACCGATCGAGGCGGGTGCCGCTTTTCGAGCGATTGCCGATCGCATCGGATATGCAGAGCTCGAGACCATCTATCGCCAGCGCCAGCAATGGATGCGCGATGCCTCGCTCGATCTGGCGCGCGGCAAAGTCGGCCAGGCGGTGGATGCCTACCGCGCCAATGGCAAGGTGATAGGCTCGGACCTGAAGGCAGACGCGGTTGGCAACCTGATCGCCGCCTGGGACCGCGATTACGATCCGGCGAAGACGTCACTCATCCTTGCTCACCTGCGCCGCGATGTCCGCATGCTGAACCAGATGGCGCGTATCAAGCTCATCGAACGCGGGATTCTCGCTGAAGGGGTGATCTTCAAGACGGCCGATGGCGATCGCAGTTTCGCCGTCGGCGACCAGATCGTGTTCCTGAAAAACGAGGGATCGCTCGGCGTCAAGAACGGCATGCTGGCCAAGGTGATCGAGGTGGGACCGGGACGCATCACCGCGTTGATCGGCGATGGCGAGAATGCCCGCCAGGTGCTGGTCGAACAGCGCTTCTACAACAACCTCGATCACGGCTATGCCACGACCATCCACAAGAGCCAAGGCGCGACTGTCGACCAGGTCAAGGTGCTCGCCTCGCTCTCGCTGGACCGCCATCTCACCTATGTCGCCATGACCCGCCATCGTGAGGACCTGGCCGTCTATTACGGCCGCCGATCCTTTGCCAAGAACGGTGGGCTGATTCCGATCCTGTCGCGGAGGAACGCGAAGGAAACGACGCTCGATTACGAGAAGGGCGCCTTCCATCGCCAGGTACTTCGCTTTGCCGAAGCGCGCGGTCTGCACATCGTCAGCGTCGCGCGCACGCTTATTCGCGATCGCTTGGAATGGACAGTCAGACAGCAGGACAAGCTCGCCAATCTTGGTGCGCGCCTTGCCGCCATTGCCGGCAAGCTCGGTCTCGTCCGTGGCACCGCGCAATCCCCAACCCAAGACAGCACCAAAGGGGCAAAGCCGATGGTCTCGGGTATCACAACCTTCGCCAAATCGGTCGACCAGGCGGTCGAGGACAGGATCGCGGCTGATCCCGGTTTGAAAAAACAGTGGGAGGAAGTTTCGACCCGCTTCCATCTTATCTATGCCCAGCCGGAAGGCGCGTTCAAGACAATCAATGTCGATGCAATGCTGAAGGACGAGAATGTCGCGAAATCGACCTTGGCCACGATCGGATCCAACCCCGAACAGTTCGGTGCGCTGAAGGGCAAGACCGGAATGCTTGCCGGCCGCGCGGACAAACAGGAGCGCGAAAAGGCGCTGACCAACGCACCCGCGCTGGCCCGCAACTTGGAGCGCTATCTGCGCCAGCGGGCTGAAGCGGAACGCAAATACGAGGTCGAAGACCGTACCGTCCGCTTGAAGGTCTCGATCGATATTCCCGCACTGTCGCCAAACGCAAAACAAGCATTGGAACGCGTTCGCGATGCGATCGACCGGAACGACCTGCCGGCCGGCCTCGAATATGCGCTCGCCGACAAATTGGTGAAGGCGGAACTGGAGGGTTTCGCCAAGGCGGTAGCGGAGCGTTTCGGCGAGCGGACCTTCCTGCCTCTCGCGGCAAAAGAAGCCAACGGACAGACCTTCAGCACCGTCACCGCGGGGATGACGCCCGGGCAGAAGGCGGAGGTGCAGTCCGCATGGAATTTAATGCGGACCGCGCAGCAGCTGGCCGCGCATGAGCGCACGACCGAGGCGTTGAAACAGGCCGAAACCCTGCGCCAGACGAAGAGCCAGGGACTTTCCCTCAAATGACGATATCGGTGTCCAAGCGTCGGATGGGACGCGCTCAAAGAACGAATGCGTTCGTGTTCTCGCTCATGGCGGCATCGATCGTTGGCGGCAGTGCAGCTGTCGCGGCTATAGGCGGCTACCTCATCAACCTGACACCAAGCGAACCGCTCGGCCTCTGGCGCATCGTCGCGCTTGATCGATCGCCGGCGACAGGCGATCTCGTGTTCATCTGCCCGCCGAAAACAACGGCAATGCGAGAGGCGAGAGAGCGGGGTTACCTCCACTCCGGAACGTGTCCGGGCGGCGTCGCGCCTCTCATCAAAACGGTCATTGCCATCGCCGGCCAGAGTGTCGAAATCGGCGCCCACGTGACGGTCGACGGGCGAGATATTCCTTTTTCCAGGCTGGCACAGCGGGACGGCAAGGGTCGGCCGATGAAACCGTTCCCTGGCGGCGTGGTGCCGGCGGGAAGCCTCTTCCTCCACTCACCATTCGCCGGCTCCTATGACTCCCGCTACTTCGGTCCCCTGCCCGCATCCGGCATTCTCGGCCTGGCGCAAAAGGTTCTTACCTATGCGCCATGACAAGGTCTGGACGACGCTGTTGATTGCCACATCCATCGTCGCCGGAACGCTTGCGTGGAGTGGCTACGCGCTCCTTCTTCCGGTCGCGTTTATGTTTCCGGTTCTCTGGGCGTTCGCGCCAACGAGACTGACCGCCGCGCTTGTCTCGGCCGGCTACTTCCTGGCAGCGTCCCGGGGTCTGCCGCAAGGCGTTGCGACCTTCTATTCCTCGGATCTGTGGCCGGGCCTGCTGCTCTGGCTCAGCGCATCCCTCGGGTTTGTCGGCGTTCACGCGCTACTCTGGACGAGATACGAGCGTAGACGACCGTTTCGCTATCTGGCGGCAGTATTGCTGATGGCCATTCCGCCATTCGGCATTACTGGCTGGGCGCATCCGATCACGGCTGCGGGCGTGCTGTTTCCGGGATGGGGATGGTGGGGATTGGCTGCAACGACAGCCGGCCTCATGGGCCTCGTAACCCGCATGTGGCCAGCTGTCGCGATCATCCTGGCAGGCTTTTGGATCGGGTCCGCCGCAACCTGGGACGAACCGAAACTACCGGAATCCTGGCAGGGGGTCGACCTCGAAATGGGCGCATCGCTGGGGCGCGACGCCAGCATAGAGCACCACCGTGATCTGATTGCCATGGTGACGGATCGGGCATCCGGCGGCGCCCGCACCATTGTTCTTCCCGAGAGCACGCTCAGCTTCTGGACACCAACCGTCAAGCGGCTCTGGGTGCGAGCACTACAGGGAACTGACGCCACCGTCATCGCCGGTGCTGCGGTCGTCGATGCAGGCGGATACGACAATGTGCTGATCGCCATCTCGGGCGCCGGCGCCCAAATCGTCTACCGTGAGCGGATGCCGGTGCCAGGTTCGATGTGGCAGCCTTGGCGCTCCTTGCTTGGGGCAAGCGGCGGCGCGCGGGCGCACTTCTTCGAAAACCCCATCGCGACCGTTGCCGACAGCCGGATAGCGCCCCTGATCTGCTACGAGCAGCTGATCGTCTGGCCCGTTCTCCAATCCATGCTCCACGATCCGGACGTCATCGTCGCCGTGGGCAACGGTTGGTGGACCAAAGGGACATCCATCGTCGCCATCCAGCGCGCCAGCATTGAAGCCTGGGCGCGCCTGTTCGCCAAACCGCTCGTCCTTTCCTTCAACACGTGATGCCAAGGAGCCCCTCATGCTCGATGCTGCCCTGATCCAACAATGCGCGGACCCCTCGCTGAAACCGGCGATCGTCGAGCAGTTCGTGTCCGCCACGGGCTCGAACGATCCGCTTGCCGTCACTGTCAAATCGGGTGGCCGATTGATCCTCATCCCGAAAGCGACGACGCCGGACGAGGCGATGGCGATCGTCCGGCGGTATGTCGGCCAGGCCGTGGTGCGTGTCGGCCTGACACAGTTTCCGGCGGGTGTCGGCATCAAGGATGCGTCCGAGCTGAAGCCTGAACTGGTCGATGCTTGCGAAAACCTCCGCAAGGGGACGGCCATGTTCGCCAAGGTGCTGCGGATTGTCGCCAAATGGTACGGCAATCCCAAGACGCAAGACGTCTTCCCTCAGATATTCGAGGATGCGGTCTACGCATGGAAAACCGGAGAGTTCGAAGGAGTTCGCGTGTTCCAAGCAGAAGATCCTGGGGCTGCGATCGAGTTACCGCAGCAACGCAAATTCCCTGCCGTCGACGAGGAAAGAATAGGCGTGGCATCGCCCGAGAAATTGGCCGAGGCGAATGGGGACGTTGGCCATGCGGGAATTCGCATAGACTTGTCCCGTATTGGAGGGAATTGACCTCGATGCGGTAGTTCAGCGCGTACGGAGCGGGATAACTGCCTCTGCGGCGCCTCCTCTTGCTCTTGCCCGTCATGAGACCTCCAAACGACGGCACCTTCTCGGTGTCCGCGAACCCTGCCTTCGGCATCCTTAAGGGGTGGCGCGCGTTGACGCACCTCGGCTTCGCTGTCGGCGTCCTCTTGTCGGGCATCCCGCCCTGTCCGGCTCGGATTCTTCTCAACTTCTGGGCATTGGGCGCTGTTGTCGGTTTGGCAGCCCAGCGCAAGCTTGCCGGTCTCTTCTAGTTTCCCGTTCCGATCGGTGGGTGCGCCCGCCCTCGGACAACGGTGTGATAGCGGCGCAATAGATTCCGACCAGCTCGATATCACTTGGTGCCTCTGGCGCCCATGGGTTCACAGCGCGGCATTGCCACAAGTGTCGGATCGTCTCCTATTACACATCCGATCGTGAGCCAGCAGGAGTGTGCTTCCACGACATGTCGATCACGCGCCTCTGGGCTTGCATGCACCGAGCACACGGTACGGTTTTCGACGAAGACGGCGTCATCGTCCCAATTCAGAATTGCATTAGCATTCGATAAACCATCCCAGAATTGCGACGCAAAAGCCCTGCAATCTGAGGGTAGATGCCGCGTACGATCCGGCACTACTCTACTCAGAGTTTCATCGCTCTTCCGCAATTACCGAGTTCAGCCCACGGCTTTGCCGCGCGGCGGGTCGTGTCGCGACATTGCACCGGGGCTTGTCGCCCTCGGCGCCGCACAAGAACCGTTGCCGTCAAAACGTAAAGCCTAATCATCCACCGACCAGTTCGGCCCCCAACCTGGCTCAAAAGGAGAAAGCCATGCTGTCTTTCAATGAACGTGCATTGAAGTTCGGACACAGTCTCGAGGCTCTGAAGGCGGGAGACGAAATCCAGACCACGCGCCAAGTCCACTCCATCGAGGAGCTTCGAGACCTCCTTCATGACGGCTCAAGCCCGGAGATGCGCCAGGCGCGGGCGCGGCAATACGAAAAAGACCATCCAAAGCTCATGGATGAAGCGAACGGCAGCATGGAAGCTCTTTATCTGCGGGCAGAGGCGGCCGTTCATGCCGACAGACCGCTTTCCCATGACGACGCGCTTGCCCTTAAACATGTCTTTCCGACGACCGTGAGGCTGCTGTCGGCGCTCGACAAGACGATTTCGTCAGAATGGACCCTGGGCAACGAAAGCACGCCCGTTTCGATCAATGTCGGCACGTTGACGATCAACCAGGGCGGCTACATCAACGCCTACGCAACGAGCGTCACCTTCGTCGCTCAGGCCGTCGTCAACAACGCAAGCGGCGGCAGTAGCGGCGCAAACTACACGATTGGCATCTTCGGCGCGCCGGGAGCCGCCGGTACTGCCGGGACAAACCAGCCCCAGGCGCAGAACGGTCAAAACGGCAGCAGTTCGGGAACGCCTTCACCGGGCGTCTGCACAGGAGCGAAGGACCCGACGGCCGGGACTGCAGGCTCCAATGGCGCGGCCGGAACGGACGGTCAGCGCGGGGCGGACGGCACGCCGAACCTCACGGCAAACTTTACCTTCAATGCGATGTCTCAAAATCCGATCTACCTTCTCACCCAGTCGGGCGCAGGCGGCCAAGGCGGTGCTGGCGGCAGCGGCGGTGCAGGCGGTATAGGCGGAATCGGCGGCGACGGATGCCAATCGGGTTGCGAGGGAACGCAAAGCGCCAACGGCGGCAACGGCGGTGCGGGCGGCAATGGCGGCAATGGCGGCCCGGGAGGCAACGGCGTTGATGGGCATCCGATCAATGTGATGCTTGCGAGTGGCATTGCCTCGTCGATGCTCCAGAACGGCGGACTGGTGGCGCCCGCAGGCACCGGAGGGGCGGCCGGCAACGGTGGAACCGGTGGAACTGGCGGCGCCGGCGGCTCGGGCAGTGGCAAGCATCGATCCGCAGGGACCGCCGGCACGGCCGGCTCTCCGGGCGCCAACGGTACGGTCGGCACGACCGGCACCTACACCGGCAATCCCGGCACGATTTCCATCACGACCACGGGCTGAAGCGATGTATTCCGGCAACCTTTCTACAGCGGGCGCCGAGCGGGTGCCCTTGACGGAGTTCCAGGCGATCGCGGCCGCTGCCGGCCACGATCTCCTGGGACTGGAAGCCGGACAGATCGAAACAGCCTGGCTTCGCGTTTCCGACATCCACGCCCTGAGACAGTGGATGTCGCACGCCGGCGAAAGTGCCCGCCGAAGACGCCTTCAAAGTTTCGGCGACTTCGGCGGTCGGACGCGCCTTTGGCAGGGCGTGCATGACCGCGGCGAGGCTTACATCTTTGCCGGACGGGCACTTGACCCCCACGACGTCGAGCGAATGCGCGAACATTTCCCGGCGCGGCTGAAGGTCGTGTCGGCCCGAAGCATCGAACTTTGCGAAGGAACCGTGCTCGACCTCAGCGCAACCTCGGGCGACTGGGATGTCGGCACCCGCGAGGAGCTCTACACCGTCTTGAACGTCGAAAGCCTGACACTTGCCGCGGGCGCACGGCTCGTCGTCCGGGGCAATGTATTTTCGATGGTGGTTCAATGCCTCAACGTTCTTGCAGGCGAAACCGGGCCCCAAGAATACCATATCGGCATTCTGCCCACGCCCCATCCCGTCGATAGTCTCCTTAGCGGCCCGCTCGATGGTCCGTCCGGCAGTAACGGCAGCGACGGACAACCCGGATGCGACGGCAGGTCGCTCAGCGTACGCGCTTCTGTATTCGGGCCTGCCGCAGCCGATCCCGTTCCGGTCGACGAATGCCACGGCGGCGATGGCGGGCACGGCTCGAACGGACAGAACGGGCGCCGCGGCCGCACGGGCGGTATGTTGAAGACAGCGGAAATCACGATCCGCTCGTTTGCAAAGGCCAGCCATCGCCTCTCGATCTTTTGTCAGGCCGGGCAAGGCGGCTTGGGCGGCCGGGGCGGGAACGGCGGAAACGGCGGCCGCGGCGGACATGCCGGGCGCGGCGGAGCGAGCCTTAACGATAGCCACGTTGGACATGCGGGCGCCGGAGGAAACGGTGGCGATGGCGGACGAGGTGGAAACGGCGGAAACGGCGGGATCTCCTCGAACGTCTTCATTTCCTGTCCACCGGCTCAGGCCCATCTCATCGAAGCCAGATCTGCCGACAGCCTGGGCGGACGTGGGGGAGAAGGCGGAGTGGAAGGACAAGGCGGCCCTGCCGGACCGGCGATGGCGGAAAATATCATTGCCAGGCCTGGCGACCCCGGACGGCCCGGAACAGCGGGACTTGTCGGCCGGCGCCGGCCGAAGGCCCGCATCCACATCAATGAAACCCTGAAACCTTGACGCCTGTTTTTCCAAAGGGGAAAGTCATGACGCGTTTTGCTAAGTTCTGCAGATTGATCCTCGCAGCAACGCTTGTCCTATCGGGCCCGTCGAACATCACCGTACGCACGGCACTTGCGGCAGGCGACGACGAGGCAGGATCCGACAAGGGCCGGTTCAGCGTGACGTCCTCGGGCGGCGCGATCTACACGATCAAGGTCCAGATCCCGCCAGGCGTCCAGGGCTACGAGCCAGTGCTCTCCTTCGGCTACAACAGCACCAGCCAGAACGGCCTTGTCGGTGTTGGCTGGAACCTGAGCGGCTTTTCCAAGATAAGCCGGGTGCGCAAGATCATCGCGATCGACGGCGTGGATGGCGACCTCACCTATAGCAGCGAGGACCGCTTTGCGTTCAACGGCAAGCGGCTGCTGGTCATGAGCGGGGCCTACGGGGGCGATGGCAGTGTCTATCGCGCGGAACTGGACAATTTCGACCAGGTCACGGCAAAGGGTGCCAGCGGCACCGGGCCCCAATCCTTCGTGGTTCAGCAGCCAAACGGCGAAACGCTGGTCTTCGGCGGAAGCGCCGACAGCCGCGTTCTCGTTGCCGCCGGCCAGGAAACCGTTCGCGAGTGGCTGTTGTCGTCGCAGACCGACAGGAACGGCAACCAGGTCGTCTTTACCTATAGCACTGATCCGACCGGGACCGGCCAGCCAGGCAGCCAGGCCTACCCGATCGAAATCGCCTATGGCGGCAATGTGGGCACAAAGCCCACGACGCCGGCCAACCGCTTCGTCAGATTACGCTACGAGGCACGCCCGGATCCGATCGGAAACTACATGGGCGGCGCGGTAGCTGAGACGACGCTGCGCCTGAGTGCGGTAAGCACCTACCTTGGCAGCGACATTGTCGGCAGCTATCGCCTGAGCTACGAGACGTCACCCTCGACCGGCGTCTCCCGTCTTACAACCGTCCAGCTCTTTGACAGCGAGGACGAAAGCGCAAAAGGCCTTTCCCCATCTCGCTTCACCTACCAGACCGGCGCCAACGCCTTTGCGGGCAGCCAGACCTGGCTACAGGGCGCCTTCACGCCAGCAAACGGCTGGGACCCGACCAATAACCCCGTGACGCTCGCAGATGTGAATGGCGACGGGCTCGTGGACATCGTCGGGTTCAAGAACGGTGTACAGGTGGCGCTTGCCAAACCGGCGGGCTTTGCTCAACCGACGACGTGGCTCAATGCCTTCTCGCCGGAATACGACTGGTCCGGCGACGAACCGCGCTACCTGACCGATATCAATGGCGACGGGCTTGCCGACATCGTCGGATTTTCCGATACCGGCGTCGAAATGGCTCTGGCGGATGCGGCCAGTTCAGCCTTTGTCAAAGTTTCAGCCACGTTTCCCTACTTCGCACCCAATGCCGGCTGGAGTGCGGACGCGCCGCGCTATCTTTCCGATGTGAACGGCGATGGCTCCGCCGATATTGTCGGGTTCAACGACGGTGTTCAGGTCGCGCTGGCCAACGGGAACGGCAGCTTTGCAAGCCCGCAAACCTGGTTCGCCGATATCGGCATCAAGCAGGGATGGCAGGGCGACGACCTGCTGATGGCCGATGTGAACGGCGATGGCAAGAGCGACGTCATCGCGATGAACCAGCAGACGCGCTCGGTCAACGTCGCCCTTTCGACCGGAACAAGCTTCACGCAGGCCGGCTGGAACCAGAACTACGCCAATTTCGCTGACAACAGCACCTGGAACGCCGACAACCCGCGCATGATGTCGGACGTCAACGGCGACGGGCTTGCGGATCTCATCGGCTTCAGCACTGAAGTTTCGGTCGGGCTTTCAAACGGCGCGGGCTTTGAACCGCCTGCGATCTGGTCGTCGTCGTTCGGCGCGCCCAACTGGTCGAGCAAGACGCCGCGGATGATGACCGATGTGAATGGCGACGGCCGGGGCGACATCGTCGGATTCAACGACGGCGGAACATCGATCGCCCTTTCCACGGGGGCTGGCTTCATCGCGGGGTCCTGGAACCAGGGCTCGCTGAACGGGCTCGGCCTCAATGAAGGGGGCGCTGCGGACCAGACCAACCGACAGGTCGTCGACATCAATGGCGACGGACTTCTCGACGTCGTCGCCTTCACTCAGGAAGCGGTCGAGGTGGGACTGACGGGGGGAGACTTCCCGGATCTCATGACGGGCATAGAGCGCTCCTCGCTTGGGGTCGTTGCGATTGCCTATAAGCCGATCTCGGATCCCACCGTCTACTCGGAAAGCGCGGGGGCAGGCGCGCTTGCGACCTATCAACGCTATCCGCCGCTCATCCAGAACGAAGCATTGCCGCAATATCGGGCAAGCTCGAACCTCACGGGCAGATACTATGTGGTTGCAAGCACCACAGACAGCAACAATCCGGCCGCAGGCACCAGCCCCTACAGCTACCCGATCACCCATTTTTACAGGGACGGCCAGGTCAGCAACACCGGTCGCGGCTGGCTGGGCTTTGCGGTCAGCTCCCATACCAATGTTTCGATCGGCCGCACGACGAGCGTGACATACAATCAGACCTTCCCCCTCATCGGCAGACCGCAGTCGCGCACCGTCTCCTGCGCCACCGCCCAGACAGGGTTTTGCTCCGAGGGAGACGTGCTCTCAGTCGACACCTTCACCTACACGTCGACGACCACGGAGGTGTCGAAGGAGAATGGCTACAAGGCGACGCTCGTGCGTCCGTCGTCGACGCGATCGGACAAGTATCAGGCCGGCCAGTACAAGCATTCGCTCGGCCAGACGTTCGAACACGACGGCTACGGAAACCGCACGCAGTCGGCCAAGCTCAACCTCGTCGACCGGACGGGCAACGACCTTGATGCGTCCGACAACCTTTACTTGAGCGCAGCCTATCAGAACGACGCGGCGAGCTGGCGCCTCGGCTTCAAGCAATATGCCAAGACGACGAAGAACCCGTCGCTTGCCGATATCCAGTCCTTCCAGCCGGATCAGGATATCTCGTTGACCAGATGGACCTACGACGATGCAATGAACGTTTCGGCCCGTGGTGGCTGGGACCAGGCGCGACAGGCCTATCTTGAAACGGCCTACACCTATGACGCCTTCGGAAATCGGCTTACCGTCGCCAGACCCGGCCTTGCGACCACGACCTATGTCATCGACCCGACCTTCAATACCTACATT
Organism: Ensifer sp. ZNC0028; assembly: GCF_000799055.1. Taxonomy (NCBI): domain Bacteria; kingdom Pseudomonadati; phylum Pseudomonadota; class Alphaproteobacteria; order Hyphomicrobiales; family Rhizobiaceae; genus Ensifer; species Ensifer sp. ZNC0028. The sequence goes on along the minus strand of NZ_JTLA01000066.1, from coordinate 26,370 downwards.
CAAAAGCGATCGCAGCCGACCGGCACGAACGCGACGGTTCTGGTGTCGCAATACGGATACGATGCCCGTTTCGGCAAGCAGACATTGAAGATTGACGCCAACGGCAACCAGTTCACCACATGCTACGATAGCTTCGGGAGGCGGCAACTCATTCAAGGCCCGGCTCCAGAAGGCGCCGATAGCAGCGCCTTGATGCCGGCCTGCCTGACGGCATCGGTGACGACACCTGCAGGCGTGTCGCCGGCAAAGCTTGCAACGCTTTCGACCTTCTCCCATGGCTGGTTAAATGGCGTGCCGGCTGTGACGCAAACGAACTTGACCCAGTGGCCGCAGGAAGGCAGCACGCCTTCCAAGCAGACTGTGACCTATCTTTATGACGGACTTGAACGCCGCTACCAGATGCTGACGCAATCGAGTGAAGGCGGTGCAACCGATCGGGTCATGGAAGATTTGACCTTCAGCGCCACCAACAAAACGCTCAAAAGCGCCCTACCCTATATTGGGGGCGACGACGTGCTGTTTGAAACGACCGCCTATGATCCGCTCGACCGGACGACCGAGACAACGTTTCCGTGGCTGAACGGTGACGAGATCCAGGCGATCACGTCCAAAACCAACTACGAAATGACGGGCGACGGCGTGACGGTCACCCACAACATGGCAAGCGACACCGCCTATGGCGCAACCCTTGTCGAAGACCGCTCCTACTTCGCCAACAGGGCCAGGGCCGTGACACAAGCGTTCCAGGATCTGCGCTCGCCCGGCTTGGAGAGCGTCAAGACGGGCTATCAACGCGACGTCTCGGGTCGCGTCATTGCGGTCGAGCCGCCGGCGGATGCAGGTTCGACGGCCGCGACGTACACCTATGACAGCCTCGGCCGCGTCTCGGCGAAGGCGCTACCGGCGCTGGGGGCCTCAACGTTCGAATATGGCGCCAACGGCTTTCTGGCAAAGAGGACCCAGGGCAACGGCACGATCGCCTATGCCTATGACGACGCTGGGCGCAAGACCGGGATCACCTATCCCGGCGGCATCGCCGTCCAGTTGAGCTATGACGGCGGATCGAACGGCCTTGGCCGGCTTGCCTCCGCAACCGTCACCGGCCAGGCGGTTGATGTCCAGCGCGCGTTTTCCTATGATGCCTACGGTTCGACCGCCAACAGCACGCTGCAAGTCGGAAATCCCGCACAGACCGTCTCGCTTTCAGCGCAGTTCGACCCGCAAAGGCGACCCACGGCGATCACCATGCCGGATGGTACCGTCGTCGGCCTGGCCTACAGCCTGGATCGCATGGTGAGCCAATCGATCGGAGGCGTGCCGAAGATAAGCCTTTCCGACTTTACCGCGATGGGGCAGCCCCAGACCATCCACTATGCAAACGGCGTGACGACCACACTCGAGTACACGCCGGACTTCGGCACCTCAAAACTCGACGTTACGGCCGGAAACCAGAGCCTGCTTAGCGAAACCTACCAGCTGGACCCTTACGGTTATCCCTTGAGCGTCACCGGCTCGTCGGCAAAGTGGTCGACCTATACGAAGACATCGAGTTTCGAAAACGCCCGCCTGACAGCGGTCGCCGACAGCCGGATGCCGAACGGCGAGACCTATCAGTACGACGCTGCGGGCAACCTGAAATCGTCCGCCGACCTCTCCCTTTCAAGCAGCGGCTATCTGCTCGATGCGTCGAGCACCATCGCAGGCCAGATGCTCGCACCCCGCTACGACAAAATGGGAAATCTGCTGTCGACATCGGCGCCGAGCCTATCCTTCTCGGCGGCCTACGACGGTCGAAACCGCCTGCAGAGCTTTGCATCCGGCGGCAACGGCGAGGCTGCCCAATTTGCTTACGATCACGCCGGCAACCGCGTCTGGCGCAAAGACCTTGAGGGCAACGACTATCTCTATCTCTCGCCGCAATTCCGGCAGGTGACGACGGATGGCGCGACGGTGTCCGAACTGGTGTTGCATGGCGCTCTCGGCCCGGCCTACAGCCACAGGGCAAGCGGCAGTGCGCAAAGCGAGAACTACCTTCACACAGATGCCCGCCACAGCCTCACACTGACAACCGACAATATGGGCGCTGCGACCGACTGGTTCCTCTACAATGCCTACGGCCTCCCGCTCGGGCGTGCGGCCGGATCACCGGACTACGGGTTCATGGGACAACCCTATGACGCCGATACCGGTCTCTACTATTTCAGCCAGCGATACTATCAGCCGACGCTTGCGCGGTTTACGAGACCGGATACCCTCTATTCGGCCAGCATCTACCGGCACGACAGTGCAAACCGCTATGCCTTCATGCTGAACAATCCCACCTGGGGCTTTGACCCGAGCGGACACGGGTTGCCGGCCTGCATCATCGGTCTTGGCGGCGGCACTTTCGGAACGGCCGCAGGCATCTCCCAGACCATCGACGGCGCTCTTCAGAAGAACAAGCTTTCGGCCGCAGGCGTCGGCGCGACGACGACGGTCGGCGGCATCTTTGCCGCCAGCGCCGGCGCTTCTGCCTGCCTGAAATACTACCGCGCGCGGGTCGCCGGCCAGCAGAACAATGGAGGCAACGACGGTGGAAACCAGGGCGGCCTGAATGACGATGGCCAAGACGGCGGCCTGCCGGACGACGGACTTGGCCAGGACGGCATCCCGATGCAACAGCTCCCGCCAAATGCTGGCAATCAGGACGCCGATATTCACGTTAGCGACGACAGCGACAGCGAGGACGGCAGTGACGAGTCCTCCTCAAGCAGCTCATCTTCGCAAGGCAGCGACGATGAAGATGGCAACGATGGCTCCGGCCAGGGATCCGGCGATGGTGACGGCGACGGCAACGGCAATGTCGACACCGGCGAAGGGTCGAGCTCCAGCAGTGAGCCGCAAGTCGCAAGCAGTCAGTCGACGAGCGAGGCGATCGGCGAGACGGAACTCGGCGCGAATTCCGGCGGCCAGCAGGAACTGCCGACGGTCGCAGCGGCGTCGCAGAACGGCGTCAACGACGCGGCCGTGTCGAACTCGTCGTCCCTTGTCTCGTCGACTGAAGGGGACGCAACCGGGCTGGAAGCGAGCATTTCAGCATCGACCGGCGGCGAGGTCGCAGAAAGTACTGCGACGACGACAGGGGTCGTGACGGAGATTGCGGCTGACACCACGGCTGCGGCCACCGGGGAAGCTGTCCTCGATGCGCTACCGTTTATCTTCCTGTTGTTCATTTGACGAGAGCCGGGCGCTGCCATAGAGACCTATGGCGGCGTCCTGCTGTCCGGCGAGTTATACTCTTTTGCGAAGGAACGTATAACTCAGATTGAAAGGCGGTTCAGGGAGGAGTGGTTCCGGTAGGCCTCCACCTCCACAATCGGGTTGCAAGCTTCGCCCCGATCAACGCGGTCTTGCAAGCAGCTCGCACGGGTCAACGCCCAATCCCTCGGAAAGCTGTCCAAGTACGGTGACGCTGGCAGAAACAGTGGCCCGTTCGATCTTCCCGATATGCCGGACGCTCACGCCGGTGCGGTGGGCGAGTTCTTCCTGCGTCAGTTTCATGCCATGGCGTATTCGACGCAAGTTCACCGCCATGACCTCCTTGAGATCCATCGCATAAGCGGAACCTCAATCGGAACTATCGTTCCAGGAACTATAGTTCCGATTCGACGTGGCGTGTGATAATACGCCTCTGACGATCATCCCGTTGTTACGATCTGGAAGAGTAATCGTCTCTGGCACGGAGCCGAGCATGGCAGACGGGCGAGATAACACGCTGGAAGAGAGTTGGGGATTTTGAGGGATGGAAGAGGCCGGATCCTCTGAGAATGAAACGCAGCGCAAACCTCGATACGATGCGATGAGCAAGACTGAATTGGAGACGCTGGCGGTTTCAGCGATCCGTAAACACCGCGCACTCCTCGCAGCAGATCAGGCCGTCTACGTGGATTGGTTACGAGCGAGCGACGACCCGTCGACTTCCGGATCCATGCTCCCCACCCTTCAGGAGGAGTATCTCACACGTCAAAAGAACTCCGCGGCCCAACAGGAAGAACTATCGGTCATACTTGACGCACTCGGCTTTGTGCCCGATGTCCCTTTCGACGACGATCAGGGCTCAGACGAGGCGTCGATCTTTGGCAATGGCAACGAGCTGAGGGACTGAATCAGCGCCCAGCTTGTGACGTGCTTGATCGAGATAATGCTGCACGGTCCGCGGCTTGATCCCGGTAATCATCGCAATTTCCTCGCCCTTTTTCCCCTTCGTGGACCAGACGAGGCAGAGCAGTTCTCGCGGCGACAGTAGTCGCTTCGGATTCATTACCACTTTTGCCGCCACAGCCCTCAGCTGGTAGTGGACGGCCATCAGCAATTGAAGCGCCTGATTGGAATCGAGTGCGCCCGAGATGTCTGCCTTCTTTTCCGGCGATGAAAATGTCAGCATCATCGCGGATCCATAACTGCCTTCTGCGCGAATGGTGACACCGGATCGAATGCCATGATCGATTGCCTCGTCGCGAAACTGCCGAAGAGACGAGCTCCCGCGCGTCGGCCAGTCGTCGGCGGTCCACTCAAACATCTCGCGCATCCGCCGCGCTTCGATGACGACAGGGTCGAGGGTAGAGTATCCGCTCTTCAAGTAGTCGCGTTCCCATGGTCCTGGATAGGAATTGAAGGTCTTTACCTGGTAGCCGTCGGTTTGAAGATAAGCGAACCGCTCGAAGCCATGGGACCGGGCGAAGCGGTGGACCGCACTCTTTATCATTTGCTCATCGCAAGCGGCTTCCAGCCTGTCGATGAACGAGCGAAGGTGGTCAGTCACGATTATCTCTCCTATCGTCCTTGATCCGGCAAGTTTTCCTTTTAGAAACGGTCAGCCGTACTCATCGAAATTCACGAACTTGAGTGCGCACGGGATTTATCGACGGCAACCTTTGGTGGCTGAGTGCCGAGCAATTCTTCTTGGCCGTGTTCTGTATTCCTATGTATCGAGGGAGATCTTTCAAGGGCGCTAACCGTAAATTGGGCCCTGTGAGGGGCGCGAGAGTGCCGTTCTGGTTGGGCGCCGCAAGGACTTCAGCTTGTGAGCAGGATTTCAATGCCCGCCGGATCCGCCGAGCCATAGACTATTCCCGATAAGCAGATGGGAAGATGATGTCCTGGTCGACGAGGAGGTTGAACTTGTAGCCGGGCCGGATACGGATCGTTGGCTGGACATTGAGGTTCTTCGAAATGGTCTGCTCAGCTACGCGCCCGAATGTTTCAGCGAAGTTTCGTCGAGCGGCGTCCGAGGCCGTATCTTGTGTCGCACGCGTCGAACTCTCCGGCATCGACATATCGATTCCGGTTCCAATGAGGGCGATCAGCGCCGCCGATCCAAAAGTGCTAAGAAGATGCCGGTCGGTTTTGTCGGTGAAGCCCCCATAGCCTTCTGCGTCGGTGCCCGCCATGCCACCGATCTGGAGCGTCGATCCGTTCGGAAAAATCAGGTCGGTCCAGACGGCGAGTACACGCTCCTGGCCGAAGGAAATCTTTGAATCGTAGCGGCCGAAGAGTTTGGCGCCTTGTGGAATGAGCAGCCGATGACCCGTCGCGCTGTCATACACGTTCTGGCTGATCTGCGCGGTGATCCGGCCCGGTAGATCGGAATTCAGGCCCGTGATCAGGGTGGCAGGGATAACAGAGCCGCGCTTCAACTCGTATGCCGATAGCGGCGGGACGACCTGGTTTGGCAGATAGCCAAGCTCCTTGATGTCCTGGTTGAAGAAGTCTTCCTTTGATGTCTGTCCATTTTGATCGCCTTTTTGGCCCATTAGGCCCGCGTTGAGTGCTGCCGCGTAGAAGTCCGAAGCACCGTTTGCAATGTGGCGGGCCGGTGCAACCGTGGATTTCGAATTGCTGGAACTGCCTTCGATATCTGCGATGTTCACCTTCAAGGGAGAGTCATAAGCAGTTGCCCGTGCCTGCAGGCGCGCCATTCGCTGGCGCTGCGCCTCACGAAGATATTGTTCGTCTTGCTCTCGATTCAGACGTGCCTTCCAATCATTTTCGCTGTCGCGCTGCGAAGCCTGCGCGATCGGACGACGATCAACGGCAGGTTCCTTGTCAGCTTGACTTTGAACGACTACAGGCGTCGTCTTAAAGACCTCCTGCTTGTCGGGCTCTCCGATGATGCCATCCGAAACACCGCGCTTGAGCTGATCGCCGAAACTCGTCGCGGGAGAACCCGACGCGCGCCCAAGTTCGTTGTCTCGGTTGAGTGCGAGCCCTCGCCATGAAAGACCGAGAACAACGATGCCAAAGAAGAGGACGATGACCACGATCGCGATGATGATCGGAAGGCGATTGAGACGACGCATTTCCTGCTGATGATCGTTGACGGAAGCGCCAAGCTGGAGGGATTGAACCAACCTCTTCTCCTCAGTTATGGCGCAGGACGGACAGCGGGCTTGCGGGCATCGCGCCGCCGGCTGTGCGCGAATAGGCGCGGGAAATCGAAATCGATGGCGTCGTCAGGCGCGCGAGAATCTGGCCCTCAAACGCGTCGTTCGAATAGACAAGCGCGATGGAGCTTTGACTTTTGGTCGTCTTTTTCTGCGAAGTGACGGTATATCCCCAACCCCTCAAGGCAGCTTCAAGGGCGGTCGCGTATTCGGTTTCGTCGTTGTCGAACCGGATCGTCGTGGTTGCCGGGGACCCGATCTGTTCGGCAAACCGGCCTGCCATATCGCCGGCGATTGCACTGGCGGCGCCTCCGGCAACCGCAGCCGGAGTTGCGCTCGTGGTAAGTGCTTCATTCGCGGTCTGGCAACCGTTAAGCAGCGCTGCAGCAAGAATTGCCATCGGCAAACGTCGCATCGTCAGCCTCCTCTTCGGATCGTAATTTTCTGCCGGCGCCAACCAACGCCAGAAACGAGCACCGCCTTTTCGACTGCGTAGTCGACGACCATCATGTCCTTCTTCATGCGGTAGTTGACGATGCGGTTCTGGCCCCCGCTGACAACGAAGAGCACGGGCGCATCCTCACCTGCGATAGATCGTGGGAACTGGATGTAGGTTTTGACCCCGTCGGAAAAGACCCGCTTCGGTTTCCATGGCGCGCTACCGCTGATCGAATAGGCAAAGCTCAGTGCTTCCGGTGGTCCTCCAGCAAGGCTAGCGGTCTCCAGGCGGGAATTGATATCCGCCAGCTTATTCGAAGTGTCTTCCGGGTACTCGAAGCCCACCCTCGCCATATATTGGCTTGGATGGGATTTGAGTTGGATGTGATAGGTTCGCCGCGACGTCGTGACGACCATTGACGTCACCAGGCCCGGTTCAGATGGCTTGACGATCAGATGTATTGCTTGCCCGCCAGCAGCACCTGACGTTGCAGGTTCGATCTTCCAGCGGACCGTATCGCCCACGAGGACGTCACGAACAATCTCGCCGCCCTGCAATTCAATGTCGCAGACCTGCAAAGGAGAGCAGACCACTGATGGCTGGATCTCGCCAAACAGAAATATGACTTTCCCATCAGGTCCCTTGGTGACGAGACCTGAAGAACCTCGCCATTTCCCGGAGATGCTCGTCGCCTTGGCTTCGTTCTTGCTCATGCTCTGGGCGTTTGCCGTCATTGCGAACACGAACCCAGCCATGCAGCCGGCGGCCGCGCTCAGAACTGTTTTGTGCATTTGAATGTCCCCGCCCTCAGAGTTGTGCGGTCCAGTCGAAATCCTGGACATAAAGACCAATCGGATTGAGACGGATTATCGCCTCGTCCTGCGGCGCGATCAGTACGACTGTTGCGATCCCGCGGAACCGGCGCATACCCGTTTCTTTGCCTTTCCGGTCTCGCTCATACTCAGTCCAGTCGATCTGGTACGTCTGGTTCGATAGCGCGACGATGTTGTTCACCTCGATTGCAATGGTGGACGTTTTGGCTTTCTCGAATGGGGAGTTGCCGCGGAACCAGGAATTGATCTTCTGGGTCGATGGATCTGCGGTTCGCACAAGGGCATAGGTGCGATCTATATACTGCTTTTGAACGACCGCGTCCGGCGAGATGCTCTTAAAGCTGGTCACGAAATTACCGAGCATCGCGCGCACAACGCGCGCGTCGGCATATTCGATCTGCTCGGGGAAGCCTGCAGCGATCGGCGTGCCGAGCCTGTCGACCTCGACGATGTAGGGCACCAGCTTGACCTGAGTGCTCAGATACATGGCATAGCTGAAGCCGATGATGGCCATGCCGAGGCTAAGAATGCCCACTATCCGCCAGACGGCAGCGGCCTGCACGTAGGACCCATAGCGCTCGGACCATTCCTGCCGCGCGGCAAGGTACGGGTTTTCGGGGACGCGGTTCACGGTCATGTGTGGATCTCTCCGGATTATGATTGTTCGTTTCGTTCAGGTAGGGGCTTGTTTGTCTTTCCACGGCCGCGCGCCTCATCCAGCTTTGCATTGGCGAGGCCCAGCAACGACCCGGCATAGGCTCCAGGCGATCCGATCGACTTGTCCCTGGCGGCAGAACCGGTTGCCTTCGCCCCCGAGGTGAGAGTTGACCAAGCCCCACTAAGCGCTGAGCCGGCGATCGATGAGCCAGCGGCGCTAGCCGATTTGGCCGCAGCAGCGCCGGCGCCAACGGAGCCGGCGACCAGTGAAGCTGCGCCGGCCGCGAACGACGCCGTTTGACTGCCGTGCCGTATGGTCTCCATGCCGCCGGTCACAGAGGCGCCCTGAACAACCCCCTGAATAATGTTTGGCACGTACATTGCTATGATAAAGACGACCACAGAGATGCCAGCGATCGCCAGGATCGTAACAAACCGGTCGGAGGACCCGGTTGGAGCAGCTGCCAAGCCCGTAAGGACCTGAGACCCAATCTTTGCGATCATTACGAGCGCCATCAGCTTCATGCCAACGCCGAACGCGTAGACGAGATAACGAACCGCAAAGTCCTTGGTGAAAGACGAACCGCCGAAGCCGAGCATAATCATGCCCGCCAGCAGCCCAATGTACATCTCAATCATGACGGAAACGAAAATCGCGGCGACGAGCGAGAAGCAGATGACCACCACTCCCATGGCGAGAACCGCGGCGACGCCAAGAGCATTGTCCTCGAACACGCCGAATTTTACTTGCAGCGACATCTGTGAGGCGATGCGTATACCTGCGTCAAAGACTTCGGCTGGCGACGCTGATCCACCGCCCGCGCCAATCTGGAACAGGCTGTCGATGACGGCTTTGGCGAAGGTCGGCCCCTGATCGAGGACAAACGCAAAAAAGCCCACGAACATGATCCGCCGAACGAGTTCGGCGAACCAACCGTCAAGCGAAGCCGCCTGAAGAGCCAACCAGACTGCACAGATTGCGATCTCGATCGCTGCAAGGATCCAAAACAGCGATCGCGCCGCATCTATGATGGTTGTTTCCCATCCCCTGGCTGCTGCGACGACCTGGTTTTCGAGCTCCGTTAGGACTTGGCCGGTTTGAGCCAAGGTCGGTGCATCAGTGAAAAGGACAATCGCGGCGCTTAGGACAAGGGTCCGGGAGAGTGAATTGATCACCATCGCGGTTTCATCTCCTGGCCCTTTTCGATCGGAGGTAGTTCGTTGCTAGAGCCGAAGAATCTGTCTTGCGTCGCTCTCTGCTCGTCGGACACGACGGGCTCGCAGGAGCTTCGCAAAATGAAGACGGTAGTCGTCACTGCACATGCTGCAATTGCCACGGCAACCAGGGACGCAGTTGTAAGAGCGCGGTTCACCAGCGTGGTTCCATCTTCTGACCTTCTGGGATGTCGCTGACGGCTGCGTCGAAAAATCTCTCCCGGCGTGCCTGTGCCAGATCCATCTTCGTCTGCTCAGACTGGAGCCAGGTGCCCATCAGCGTCATCTGCTGCGAAACGAGGCCACGAAGCTTTTGCATCTGGCTGACCTGCTGGGTGGCGATTTGATGTCCGATCTGTAGCGCCTTCATCTGCCCGTCGGCGGATTGCGACATCGATCGGAGCTCATTCATGGTGCCCTCCTCCGTATCGAATTGATCGGCCGTGAGGCTTGCTGCTCTTAAAGTGCCGGCGATGGTGTCACGGTTCGTATCTGACCAGGACTGGTAGCTTGAGGAAAAGCTCTCTCCGTTCGGCAGGTTCGTCTTCAAGTCCGCGTAGCTCTTGAAGCGCTGCTGCAGGACGTCATCTGCGTTGCCCATAGAGAACGCGATACTCTGCCCCTTGTCGACGATGCTACGGAGCTTGTTCAGGTCGCGCTCGACCTCGCCCCAAATGTGCTTTGGCAGCTGCGCCGTGTTCTGGAGCATGTTGTCGTAGATCTTCAGCTGGTTCTGGATCTGTTCGGCCAACTGACTGATTTGAGTGAGTTGGTTGTCAACCTGCAGACCATTGCTCTTGAGAAGGTCGACGAGTTGGGCATTGTTGGCGAGTTGGGTCCATTCGGTGGCGACACCCGTTGCGGAACCTGCTCGTGCCGAGAGTGGTGAGGTTGATGCGAGAGCGCACACAATTAGGCCTGCCATTGACCTACGCGAACTTGAGTAGCGATGCGGCATCGTGAACTCCTCGTGTTTCGAGCCAGCGGACCGGCCAGTCCTGGCCATGTCTAGATCTGAGCGCGCGGATGCGCTTGAGGTCATCTTTGCCGGACGCTCCCACGAAGCTCAGCGCAACCGGACCCAATGCCATATCGAAAAGCCGGCGGCCCTCGGGAGTGGCGACGTAGTATTCGCGCTTGGGAATGGCCGTCGAAACGATCTCGATCTGGCGCTCGTTAAAGCCGATCCGCTCGTAGAATTCCCGCGTGCCGGGCTCGCGCGCGGCGCCGTTCGGAAGGCAAATCTTGGTCGGGCAAGATTCCTTCAGCACGTCTATAATGCCGGAGCGCTCAGCGTCGGAAATGGATTGGGTCGCTAGCACTACCGCGCAGTTCGCTTTGCGTAACACCTTCAGCCATTCGCGGATCTTATCGCGAAAGACCGGGTGCCCCAGCATCAGCCAGGCCTCGTCCAGCACGATCAGGCTTGGCGACCCGTCGAGCCGCTTCTCGATCCGTCGAAACAGGTAGGTCAGCACTGGAACGAGATGGCGCTCGCCAAGGTTCATGAGGTGCTCGATTTCGAAGCATTGGAACGATCGGAGCGTTAGACCGTCCTCTTCGGCGTCGAGCAATTGTCCCAATGCGCCATCGACCGTGTAGTGGTGAAGCGCATCCTTGATCTCGCGAAGTTGAACGCCGCTGACGAAATCCGAAAGCGATCGGCCGGCGGCGGTCGCCATCAAACCAACTTGTCGGGAGATGGCGTTCCGGTGGTCTGGCGTGATCGTCACGCCTTGCAAGGCGACGAGCATCTCGATCCACTCAGCTGCCCAGGCGCGGTCGCCATCGGTAGAGAGTTCGAACAACGGGCAGAACGCGAGCGCCCTCCCCTCTTCTTCTTGATCCCCGCCGATCTCGTAGTGATCGCCGCCGGCAGCAAGTGTGAGCGGAAGGAGAGAATTGCCTTTGTCGAACGCAAAGATCTGCGCGAACTCGTACCGCCTAAACTGTGCCGCGATGAGCGCCAGTAATGTCGACTTCCCCGAACCGGTCGGACCGAAGATGAGGGTATGGCCAACGTCATCGACGTGCAGATTGAACCTGAAGGGGGTCGAGCCACTCGCCACCTGCATCAAGGGGGGAGAATTGGCGGGAAAGAAAGGGCAAGGGGCAATCGCGCTTCCCGACCAGACTGAATTGAGCGGGACCAGATCGGCAAGGTTACAGGTGTTGATCAGCGGTTCCCGGACATTGCAGAACCAGTTGCCTGGAAGACTGCCGAGGAAGGCATCCGTGGCGTTGAGTGTTTCGACCCTTGCACCAAAGCCCTCAGCCTGCACCAACCGGCGGATCGCCTCGGTCTTTTCCTGCAATGCCTCCCGGTCATCGTCAAAGAGGATGATTACCGGCGTATAGTACCCATAGGCAACCAACTGCGATGACGCCTGGGCAATCGCGTCTTCAGTCTCGGCCACCATGCTCATTGCGTCCTGATCCAGGGAGCGGCTTTGCGTCTGAAACAATTGATCGAGGAAGGGGCGAACTTTCTGTTGCCACTTCCTGCGGGTCCACTCGAGCTTCTGACGCGCCTCTTCCGCATCAAGGAAGATAAAACGCGACGACCAGCGATAGCTGAGCGGCATCAAATCCAGGCTGTTGAGAATTCCTGGCCAGCTCTCTGCTGGCAGCCCGTCGATAGCCACGACGCCGAGGAACCGGTTTTCGACCTTCGGTGTCAACCCATGCTGAAGCTCAGCCGTCGCGATCCAGTCCAGATAGATCGGGATGTCTGGCAGCCGGATCGGGTGGTTCTCGCCTGTTATGCAAAAACGAACGAACTGCAGCAGCTCGTCATAGCGCGCGATGCGCTGCCCTCCCCTATCAACCATCTGCCGCGTCTCCATGCGTCGGATCGAAAGCGCGTTCGCAAGGTACTGTTCGATTTCGCGAATGGCGCTCTTGAAAGTGAGAAGGACCGTGTCGGCATAGGTCTTCGTCCGGCTTTCTTCGTCCGAATAGATGTAATTGCTCAGTCCCACTTTCTTGGGCTCAATGGGTCGATAGGTGAGTATGACGGCGTGCTTGCTCTCGAAGTGGCCCTGCTCTCGCGCAAAATGAGCCCTACGTTCTGCGTCAATCGCACGTGTGATGGGATCAGGGAAATGACAACGGTCTTCTGATGGGTAATCCACCGTCGGAATACGGATGGCTTCGACCTGGATCATCCAGCCGCTGCCGAGCCGCGACAGGATCGCGTTGATCTGCCGCGAAAGCTCGTTACGCTCAAGGTCAGTGGCGCTTTCGGAATCTGGCCCCGCGAAATACCATCCGGCCATCAGGGTTCCGTCCTTCAGCAGGAGAATGCCATTATCGACCAGGCCGGCGTAAGGAACGAGGTCAGCGAAGGACGGGCCGGTGGACCGGAAGTGTTTTAGAGCGACCATTGTTGACCCTCAGTACCGGCGCCATGGCGAAGTGGTCGCCCTGTAGTAGGGCTTGTAGGAGACATGACGCAGGTACGCCTGCCGCATCAGTGGATCGGATTTCGCCATTTGGCGCAGCAACCCGACGATGGCGATCCAAACGCCGATACCGAAAAGCACGGAATAGGGAGTGAGCACGACGAAGATCAATATGACCGCAGCCAGGCCGGTGATCAGGACCAGTTCCCGGTCCGCGCCCATCAGAAGGTTCGGCCGCGAGAGTGCGCGATGAATGCGATTGCGATGAAGACCAGACCGATGTTCAGCCACGCGCGCCCTCCCCTTCAACCGAAGGCCGTGGTTTTGCGAGTGGTTCGGGCAATCCAATGGACGCGCCGGTTGCGCCAAAAAGGGCGACAATTTGTGTTGCACCGAGCAAGACGCCGGCGACAAGAACCACGTACATCAATCGTCGCGCGAAATCGTTGAGTTCGCCGCCGAAGATCAGCATTCCACCGGCGATCGCGACGGCTGCAAGAGCGATGTAACCGGCGACCGGGCCGGTGATGGACTCCTGAATTCTTTCAAGCGGCCCCTCCCATGGAAGACCGCCACCAGAACTGGCGAACGCTGGTGCGGTGGCTGAGAGAACTATTATCGTCGCAACAACTCCGAAGAGGACCCTATTCTCAGGCGACATGCCGCGCCTCCTGTTCCTCAGTGAGTTCTTCGGATTCGATTTCGTATTCGCCGTTCGCGAACTGCTCGACATGGATCACATCGCGAACGCGCCGGCTGTGTGGCGTGCGTTCGATGGAGATGATGAGGTCGACCGCTTCTCCGATCACTTCCTGCATGGGCTGCTGGCTGGCTTCTGCCGTCAGTTGCTCCAGGCGACGCAAGGCAGACGTCGCGGTGTTCGAATGGATTGTCGCCACACCTCCGGGATGTCCGGTATTCCACGCCTTAAGCAGTGTCAGTGCCGCTCCGTCGCGAACCTCGCCGACGACGATACGGTCGGGTCGCAAGCGCATTGTGCTTTTCAGCAACCGAGCCATGTCGATTGAGTCGCTGGTGTGGAGGAGAACCGCGTTGTCAGCAGAGCACTGGATTTCGGCGGTGTCCTCGAGGATTAAGAGACGATCTTCAGGAGCACTTTTGACGATCTCATTGATCACGGCATTGGCAAGTGTCGTCTTGCCTGAACCGGTTCCACCGGAAATGATGATGTTCAGGCGCGCACCTATGGCGCTCCTGATGGTGGTCGCCTGTGCTTCCGTCATGACGCCGGTACGCACATATTCGCCCAGCGGGATCATGCGTGACGCACGCCGGCGAATGGAGAACGTAGGCCTGGCGACGACCGGCGGCAACAAGCCCTCAAATCGATGGCCGCCGATCGGGAGTTCCCCGGAAATGATGGGCTGGGTGGCATCCACCTCCGACTGCAGGGCATGAGCGACCGTACCGATAACCATCTCAGCGGCAGCCGTGGACATTTCGCCGGCGGGTGCGACGCCTTGCCCGAGCCGTTCGATGAACAGCTTTCCATCCGGATTGAGCATAATCTCGACGACGGTGCTGTCGTCGAGTGCATTGCAGATTTGGTCGCCAAGCGCTTCCTGGAGTTTTCGAATGAGGCGGGGATGAGATCGAAGCTGTGTCATCGGCGCTTCCTCACGCGGCTTGGCCGAAAGGGCCAGAAATCTGAGAGTGGTAGCTGGGAGGACGAAGCTTGATAAATGTGTCCGCATCCGCCGACAGAATGCCTGTGACTGCCACGGTATTTCCGATGTTTCTTGGTTCGCCAAGGCGCCGAAGCCGCCATCCGACACGAGAGAGGATCCGTTCGAACCGGAGATCTGTCACGGTTACGATTTCGGTGAAATTGTTCGCGATGGACCACTCGATGATGCCGGCAAACATTGCGAGCGTTGCCTCATGGACCGAGCCCCCTGCTCCTCTCTCCTCGAGAGCGGTGTCCACGCAGAAGCGCGAGCTTTCGATCATGGAGGAGTGAGCGGCAAGCCGGCCATGAGGGAGAAGCGAAGGGAAAACATCGGCCAGCATGGTTGGGCCGAGCGCCGGAAGAAGCCTGGCGCAACCAATCATCCGTGCAGCGTCGGAGATACCCAGAATGTAGGTCGGTTGAAGTTCGTCGAAACGATCCCGTTCGCATCCGTCGGAAACTTGGACATCCCAACCCATCCGATCAGAAAACACACGAGCCCGCAGTTGATGTTGGGCGTGTAGAAGTCTTGCCTCGTCTTTGTTTCGGGGCGTTGAAATCGCGCGGATCTGCATGAACTCCTCCCATCGACCTCGATCGGAGAGAAGTCAGCACGAATCGCATTGAGGCGGCAGTTGTAGGATTCAACAAGGCCGTTCCCGACTGAGTCGCATGGTGAGTCTTTGGGGCAGGCTTAAAGATTGGGGTTTCGAAGCCAGCTCTCGGGCGCACGTCTTGCAGGATTCACAGTAAAACCTATGGTGAACAAAATGAGCCGAAAGGATTCCTAAAGGGCTGATTTAACGAGAATATTCGGATTGACAGCTGCGCAAGATTGCCGCGCCGTTAACCATCGATTAACCATTAAGTCCTTGCCAAGAAATGCCTTTTGCGTATCGTCACGATAAATATGCCGAACCGGCAAAAAAACCGTGACGAGAGATATCAGCGTGAGCGTGGCGAGAAACCAACACCTTGAAGCTTTGCCCAGTGTCGACGAGACGATTGGCGAGCAGGCCGATCTTCTAAGTTCACAGCTCCGGTCGATGAGCGAGGCGCTGTTCCCGCCAACGGCGAACAAAATTCTGCGGAAGTTCACGTCCGGGGAAGCCGCCCGTCTGATGAAGGTATCTGATTCTACCCTTCGGAAGATGACGCTTGCTGGCGAAGGACCGCAGCCCCAGACCACGAGCAACGGCCGCCGGCTATATACATTGCCGGAAATCAATCAGATCAGGCATCTCCTGGCGCAATCGACGCGCGGACGGGAAAGCATCGACTTTGTTCCTCATCGCCGCGCCGGCGAACATCTCCAGGTTTTGGCTGTAACGAACTTTAAGGGTGGGTCGGGCAAGACAACCACTTCGGCGCACTTGGCACAGTATCTGGCGCTTCAGGGCTACCGGGTTCTCGCTGTAGATTTGGATCCCCAAGCCAGTTTGTCCGCGCTGCTTGGAGTTCTTCCCGAGCTCGATGTCGCGTCCAACCAGACCCTTTATGCCGCGATCCGATATGACGATGAGCGTCGGAAGTTGTCTGAAGTGATCCGCAAGACCTATTTTGACGGCCTCGATCTCGTGCCGGGCAACCTTGAATTGATGGAGTTTGAGCACACGACGCCAAGGGCGCTGAGCGCTGGATCGACTGGCGAAACACTGTTCTTTGCTCGCGTGGCGGCGGCACTCGACGAGGTGGCCGACAACTACGATATCGTCGTGATCGATTGCCCTCCCCAACTCGGTTTTCTCACATTGAGCGGCTTGTGCGCTGCTACCTCCATGATCGTGACCGTGCATCCGCAGATGCTCGATATTTCGTCGATGAGCCAGTTCCTCTTGATGACGCGCGATCTTCTGGGTGTCGTCCGGGATGCAGGCGGCGAACTGAAGTATGACTTCATCCGCTACCTCCTGACGCGTTTCGAGCCTCAAGATGCGCCCCAGACGAAGGTGGCGGCGCTTCTGCGAAACCTGTTCGACGATCACGTGCTCACAAATCCGATGGTCAAATCCGCAGCCGTTTCGGACGCCGGACTGACGAAGCAGACGCTTTATGAAATTGGCCGCGAGAATCTGACGCGGTCCACCTATGACCGTGCAATGGAAGCGCTCGACGCAGTGAATTCCGAGGTGGAGACCTTGATCAAGCAAGCGTGGGGCCGAGCGTAATGCATCCTCTCGAAATCACGAGCGCGGGATCAATGCCCCCTGCGGCGCCTTCGAGAATGCGTGTGCGCGCTTCGCTCGTGGGCACACCAGAGGCATTCAACAATCGTACAGGTTCAAGTGACTTCAACACAGGTGAGGCGACATGAGCAGGCGAGACTCGATTGACTCTCTCTTCCTGAAGAAGCCAGTTGCGGCAGCGTCTTCCGCATCGAAATCTGCCGACCGCGTGCGAACAGGTGCGATCTCAGCAATGGGAACCTCGCTGCACGAGATGGCCGAGAACGCGAAGCAGGCTACAAGACTTCAGCAGCAGTTGGCTGAAGGCGAAGCTGTCATCTCGATCGAGACGGGATCGGTCGATAGCTCCAAGATCTTGGATCGCATTCCCATCGACGTTGATTCAGCCTTCGACGCACTTGTCGAGAGCATTGCAGAACACGGACAACAGGTCCCGATCCTTGTTCGGCCGAACCCGCAGGATTCCGGCCGCTTCCAGATTGCCTACGGTCGTCGTCGATTGAAGGCCGCCGAGAAGCTGGGACGACCAGTCAGCGCAATCGTACGAAACCTCTCTGATAGCCAGCTCTACATCGCCCAGGGCCGCGAAAACCTCGACCGCAAGGATCTGTCGTTCATTGAAAAGGCGTTCTTCGCGAAGAACCTAGAAGATGGCGGATGCGATCGCCCGACGATTATTGCCGCGCTGGCTGCAGATAAGGCAGATGTGAGCCGCTACATAGCAATCGCACGTCAGATACCTGAGGACCTGGTGAGAAAGATCGGTCCGGCGGCAAAAGCTGGGCGCGCGCGTTGGCTGGCGCTGGCTGATCATCTCTCCTCCCCCGAGAGGCTGGCCGCTGCGCACGAACTCCTCGCGAAATACGCGCAGAACCAGCTTGAGAGCGATGCACGTCTAGACGCTCTGCTTCGTGCAATGCTTAAGCCTACCAAGAACTCGAAGCCTGACAGAGAAGACTGGCGCACCCCGCATGGAAAGCGCGGAGCTCAAATTGAAGGGCGCGAGGGAAAGACGACGATTACGTTCGATGAGAAATCGGTCCCGGCGTTCGCACAGTTCGTATCGGGCAAGCTGGACATCCTGTTCGAGGAATTCCAACAGCTTAACGGCGAGGGAGAGAACCGATGAAATAAGCGTGTGATGGTTTGGTGGATCGCACTCACACGGCAAAGAAAAAGCCCCCCGAAACGAATTCCGAAGAGCCTTCTCCACTTTGGTCGGTTGAGAGAATCGCACTTCCCGGAATCCCCGTCAAGAGTTTTTGGCACTGTCTTCGGTGAGCGTTTTTCTGTTGCCTCTCGAAAGGTGAAAGAAAAATGCAGAGTGGATATGTGACGACGCCTTTTGGGCGGCGTCCGATGACGCTTGCCCTCGTGAAAAATCAATTCGCCGCGGCGGACATCGAGGAAGGCAAAACAGTCGACAAGTGGAAGGTTTATCAGGATGCCTGCGCAGCACGTTCCCTTCTGGGCGTGCGCGACCGGGCACTGGCAGTGCTCAGCGCGCTTCTGTCCTTTTACCCCGCGAACGATCTGAGCGAAGCTTCCAACCTCATCGTGTTTCCCTCCAACGCGCAGCTGACAGCACGCGCGAACGGAATTGCAGGTACGACCCTGCGGGAGAACCTGGCGATCCTGGTACAAGCCGGGCTAATTCATCGCCACGACAGCCCTAACGGCAAGCGCTACGCCCGCAAAGATCGCGATGGCACGATCGAAGCTGCCTATGGTTTCAGCCTGGCGCCCCTGCTTGCGCGCTCGGAAGAGATCGCTCTCTTGGCTCAACAGGTCAATGACGAAATCCGTCGGCTGAGAGTGATCAAGGAGAAGGTTACGATTACCAGGCGCGATGTGCGCAAGCTCATATCTGCCGCGATCGATGAGGGGGCCTCGGGTGATTGGGAAAGCATCGAAGCACAGTTCATTGCGATAGTGGCGAAGCTACGGACGGCGAAAGAAGCGTCGGACTTCACAGGGTGCCTCGACGAGCTCGTCCTTTTGCACGAAGGGATCGTCAACCTGTTGGAAGTGCAGATTATTTCGGAAAAAACCGCTATCAATGGCGACGAAATCCGTCAGCACATACAGAATTCAAATACCGAATCTAAAATTGAACTTGAACCTAGCTCACGAAACGAGCTGGGGGCGAAGTTGCGGGAAGAACCGCTAAGTCGTAAGGATGCGGTCTCGGTGTTTCCTCTGGGCATGGTTCTGAGAGCTTGCCCGCAGATAGCGGACTACGGGCAAGCTGGCCGAGTTGAGAGCTGGCGCGATTTGATGAGTGCCGCGGTAGTCGTACGGTCTATGCTCGGAGTTTCGCCGTCGGCCTATCAGGAAGCTTGCGAAATCATGGGGCCTGAGAATGCGGCGGTCGTTATTGCCTGCATTCTTGAGCGAGCTGGACACATCAACTCTGCGGGAGGATATCTCCGGGACCTTACCGGGCGCGCGGCAAAGGGAGAATTTAGCCTGGGGCCGATGCTGATGGCGCTTCTGCGAACGGGGGGCGCAGTGCAGCTCAGATCGGCGTAACCCCTGCCCTTCCGAGCACGGGCAGCCACAGCGAAAAAGCCGAAGTCCCAGCCCCCGCGCCCGAGGGTATATGTGGCAGATCAGCAGCGAGGTTCCCTACGAAGATGAAATCGAGCCGGCCGCTAGCGAATGCCGCTGCTGATCAAGGGTCGACCAACCGCAATGGACAGCCCCAGTCCTCGACGAAAAATGACGCGGGGGCTGCTCGTTTTCGCAAGAGCCGCGGCGGCATTGTCCGGAATGTGCCGCGGTCGGCTGACATTAGCCCAACGTACCGGCAAATCGTTCTGGCCACTTCTCGCGTTGGAAGACTTCGACGATGAAATCGATAAACACGCGGGTTTTTGCGGGTAGCAAGGTCCGGTTCGCATAGTAAATCGAAATCGGACCGGCATCGGCGTACCAGGCAGGGTTCAGCCGGACAAGCTCGCCGTTCTCCAGGTACGGCAGGGCGTCAGGCTTCGCGATCATGGCGACACCAAGCCCGAGGACCGCGGCGGACCGCATTGCGCCCGGGTCGTTGACGACGATCCTTTCCTTCAACACCGCTGGCAGTTCGTCGCCCGGGAAGTTTCTCATCTGCCATTGTCGAATTCGCCCCGTCCGCATCGAACGCATGACGATCCCATCTAGCTCATTCAGGCCGGATGGGTCGTGAGGCGGAACGCGGTCCTTCATGTATGACGGCGAGGCAACCGCGATGATGTGGGCCGAGGCAAGGGTTTTTGCGATGATGCCCGGTGTCAGCTCGAATCCGCCACCGATCGCCGCGTCGTATCCCTCGGCGATCAGGTCAACCTGCCGATTCTCGAACATCCACTCCGGCCTGATCAGCGGGTATCGGCTCATGAACTCGGGCAAGGTCGGAAGAACGTATTCAACTCCAAATGTCGGACTCATGCTGAGCCTCAGCACGCCTGCTGGTTCGGCCTGTTCATTGGATGCCTCGGCAATCGCACCTTGAAGGCTCTCCAGGTGATCACGGACCGAATGGAGGAAGCGCTCGCCAGCCTCCGTCAGCGTCAGACTTCGCGTGCTGCGGTGGAAGAGCCTGAGCTTGAGGTTGGATTCGAGGGTAGCGACGTTCCTGCTCACCGCGGCTGGCGTCAGACCCATCCTACGGGCTGCGGAAGAGAAACTGCCAAGCTCGGCGCTGCGAACGAAGGACTCCAGATTTGCCAGTGTTTCCATGCGCCACCCTTCAACGATTGCTTGAAAGTAATAACAGTCAATACCGTCTAATCATAGAGGAATAAGAGGGCGATATTCACTCCATCGAAACCAAGCAATGGAGTGACCACAATGACCAACACCTCTCTGAAACTCTCCGGCAAGACCGCTCTCGTGACGGGCGGTTCGCGCTCTATCGGTGCAGCCGTCGCAAAGCGCCTTGCGGCAGACGGAGCCGCAGTCGCCATCACCTACAGCGCATCGCCCGAAAAGGCAGCCGATGTCGTGAAGGAAATCGAAAACGCAGGCGGTCGTGCCATCGCCATACATGCCGACTCCGGAAATCCCGACTCCGTGCGGGCCGCGGTGGCCAAGACCGAGGAAATGTTCGGTTCGATCGACATCCTCGTCAACAATGCAGGTATCGCGCTCGGCGGTCCGATCGAGGACATCAAGTTCGAAGACTACGAGCGCATGATCGCGGTCAACGTGACGGGTGTGTTCGTCGGCACGCAGGAGGCTGCACGCCGCATGAAATCGGGCGGCCGCATCATCCATATCGGCTCTTCCATGGTCCGCTACGCAGCCTTTCCGACTGCCTCGCTCTACACGCTGACCAAGGGAGCGGTCGCCGGCTTCAACCGCAGCCTCGCGCGAGACCTCGGTCCCAAGGGCATCACTGTGAACACCGTACACCCCGGCCCGACCGACACTGACATGAATCCCGATGGGGGCCCTGTTTCGAAGATCGTCAGCCCCGGCATGGCGATCGGCCGCTACGGCAAGGACTACGAGGTCGCCAGCGTCGTGGCTTATCTCGCAAGCCCCGAGGCTGCCTTCGTAACGGGTGCTGACATCGTGGCCGACGGCGGCTTCACCGCCTGATCATAAATCCAATCCGGAGACCCCCCATGTCTATTGGTATCATTGGAGCCGGCGAGATCGGCTCCGCATTCGCCCGCGCGCTTGCCCGGAACGGTATCGCCGCAACGATCTCCAACAGCCGCGGTCCCGACACATTGCGGGACTTCGCGCAAGAACTGACGCCACACATTACGGCAGGCACGATCGAAGAAGCGGCCAAGGCTGATCACGTCCTGGTCGCCGTGCCTTGGTCGAAGTTGCCAAAGGCGTTGGCGGGTCTTCCTGATTGGGCAGGCCGCATCGTTATCGACGCCAACAACCCGATCGAGCGTCCGCTCTTCCAGCCGGCCGAACTCAATGGCCGACTGTCGACGGAAGTGTTCGCTGACCTGGTGCAAGGCGCTCGTGTCGTAAAGGCGTTCAACCATCTCCCTCCGCATCTGCTCTCTGGCGATCCGCGTGCTGAGGGTGGAAGCCGCGTCCTCTTCTATTCGGGGGACGACGCGAGGTCGAAGGCTCAAATAAACGCACTGATCGCCAAGCTGGGCTTCGCGGGGATCGATCTCGGTCCGGTCGCAATCGGTGGAAAGCTGGTGCAGTTCCCCGGCCGTCCGCTCCCCGCACTCAATCTCGTGAAATTTGGATGACTGACTTCGGCGGGGAGCATACGCTTCGGGGCTCAAGTGCTTGCTGAACGGATTGGCTGTCATCACAAGTGACGCTCGAGTGATCGGCTGCTGCAATTGTGCGCATGAGTTATAGGGAGGGAGCATCGGCCGCTCCCTCCTGACTGCGAGGTTCAGTCCGCCCTACTCGGCGCCGGTGCGCCACTAGGGTCTTGGATGTCGGCATTGCTTCGCTGGTACAACCGTCGCAAGTTGTCACATCCCCTCCCCTGCCCGCATAGTTGACGACACCGTTGCGATCTGAAGCATGTGTGCGGCGGCGGCCAATGGGAACGCAGGATCGCGACAGTCCTCGTCTGACTGGAGAATCTGAACCGGGTAGCACCGACGTGACGAGTCGGTAGATTGGCGGTGACGTCTACCTCCCTCGACGGACGCGCTGACCGTTATCAGGGTTGCTTTGTTGGGAGCTCCCAACAGAAGTTCTTCCGCTCGCCCGCGCAAGTTTACGCGAGACCCAAGAGCCACTGTGGCGCCGGTTCAGATCGCCTTGATACGCCGGCTCCCCTTGTTCCCGATGGCCATTGCGGAACTCCGCGTCCTGGAAGAATTTGGATAGCCGCCGCCTATCCTGTTGGGAGCTCCCAACAGGATAGGCGCGACAAGCCAACAGAGCGCCGCTTGGCGAGGCATGTGACGGGAACACGCCACATTTTAATCGACGCGCCAGTTCTCAGAGGGAACAATCGGTGGAAGCCGTGGCGAGGGCGTCCGGCAATCTGAGCGTCGGCGACCTCCCACAACACGTGCTCCTCACTGAGGTGATAAAGCAGGGCAGTTTCAGGAACCAGGGGAAGCTTTGACCACGGTGCTGCCCGAGACGCTCTGCTGTCCTCGCACGTCTTTTCGCCAACGCGATTATACTAGGACGACCGGCCTTAAGTTGGTTGCCTGTGGCAGGTTTAGTGAGCCCCGAGTGCACCCCAGATCGCGCAGGTCGCGCGGGCTTTGGCCCGCGAGGTATGAGTGATCGCGAAGTCGCTTTCGGCACTCGATCTGCCTGAAGAGCTCCGAGCATTCCGTCTTCCGGCCGCGCTCGATCTTGAAGGCGAAGGCGATCTGCTGGTGCTCGGCCAAGGCTGCAACTGCCCTCGAATGGATGCGACCGATACCAGCCGCGTGGGGCGAAGGGGGGCCTCGACCGTTTGATACCTGCAAGTAGGGGAACGGCCGCGGCGAATAGTTCAGTGTCGCCTTCCTGGGTACCTTGCCTTTGTGGGACCTAAGCCATGCGCCGAAAACATAGCGGATCTGGGTCCGCCTGCTTGCAACCTGTCATCAGGATCGAATCGGCCGACGGGGGCGTTAGCACCGGCCGGTCGCGTTGGAAGCCGGTTCAGCGCCGATGCTGCGTCCTGGGGCCAGCACTTCAACGCACCTACTGGTCGGCCAATCAGGATCACGTTTTCATCATCACCGCTGGTCGACCGATCGATGATGGGGGTAGTCCGAGCGCCTGCTAGGAGCCCGCGAGATCATTGCTGCGTGCATTCTCGAGAGGGAAGGGCAAATCGTATCGGTCGGCGGTCAATTGCGCGACCTGACGCGGAACGCGGGGAGTTTTCAATTAGGCCGATGCAGATAACGCACATGAGAGCCAATGGGGCAACGGCCAAACGGGTTGGATAGAACAGTTGAAGCGGTGATGACCGCTCCGTTATGGATTGCTTTCATGAGTGATAGGCGTCCTTCTATAGCTCGCTCTTGGCGGAGAACATGAGGTATCGCGACTGAATCTATCGCTCATTCGTATCGATAAAAAGGGCAGTAGCGACAACTGAGCAATGCGGGTATCGCCGTGGGCGGTTTCGGCGAAGGGGCCGACCCTCGCAGAGGGTTAGCGCTCATCGAAGCCGCTCGACTCAAAGGGATCCGGCGAGATCTCGTAAGAGTTTTCCTGCGATGGGAAGCGGCATTGCTTCGACTGTTTCGCTCAGAGGGTAGGTTTCAGATCCGGGATAGATCACCAGTCGCCGTTCGGGATCTATCGCCTCACAGGCGAGATAGAACCCTTTTTCGAGTTTTGGAGTGAGGCTGCGTTTGATTTCGATTGCCCAGGGTCGCCCGCCGGGCGGTGTTACGAGGAGATCAATCTCGGCGCCCGCTGCCGTCCGATAGAAGTTCAGCTGGGTGCCGTACGGCACGGCTCCGGAGAGGGTTTCAATGACGAAACCTTCCCAGCTCGCGCCCGCGACGGGATGCCCGAGGACTTGTTCTTGGTTCGTCAGACCCAGAAGGGTGTGAGCTATGCCACTGTCGCGAACATACACGCGCGGCGATTTTACCAGGCGCTTTCCCACATTGGAGTGCCAAGGTTCTAGCCGCCGAACCAATAGGAGGTCGACAAGGAGGTCTAGATAGCTCGCAACGGTCTTGCCATCGACCCCAAGCGCGCGGGCGAATTCGGCGGCATTTAGGAGGCCCGTCGATCGGATGCATCTCAAGATAGGCGATGCGGCCGGCAAGACTTTCTCCGATCGGCATCGGATTCGAGATCAAGATAGATTGATTGCCGCTGCTCAGCGGTTGCGAGAGCGAGCGTCGTTTTCCTAGCCTGGCGCGGTCCAATGAGTGCGACGGCGGGGTTCGTATCGATAAGTTCTGTGAGTGTGGAAGCTATTTGGCGCTCAATCATCCTTGCATTTATGGAGTTCCATTCCAGAAATGCAAGGTAAAGATGATGGCGAATGCGGTTTCTGGCTTCTGCGTGCGGGAAGTGAACGTCGGCGCAGCCTCAAAGCACTAATCTTGCCGCTCGTCCTTGCTTGCGTTCTGCGTCGTTGTAGTAGCGAGCTGCCTGCGTCACCGACCTATGCAATGACTGCTGCATGGCTTCGGGCAGGGGGATACCGCGGTTGGCGGCTTCGGTCAGGTAGCCGGACCGAAGGCCATGCGCCGAGAACAGCGCCGGATCGAATCCGGCCTGTTTGCAACGGGTCTTCAGGATCAGGTTGACCGACTGAGGGGTCAGCGCCCGTCGGTCAATATTTCCCCATTGATCAATGCGTCGGAACACCGGGCCATCTTTGACGTTCGCCTGCTCGAGCCAGTGCTTTAGCGCGACCACCGGCCGGCCAATCAGAACGACGTTTTCATCGTCGTCGCTGGTTGTCGTCTTGGTGCGGCCGAGGCGGATCGACAGGCAGGGCAGGGGAGGGGAGTTCGCGTCGTTCGGATCGGCACGAACAGGGTCTTCGTCGACAATATCCTCGACGCGCAGGGCCGCCACTTCCGATCGCCGCCGCCCGCCGGAGGCAAACGCTGCTAGAAGCAGCGCCCGGTCGCGCAGGTCGACCAGGCGCTCGCCGGCGCAGGCCTGCAGCAGTTCTGCCAGAATGTCGGCGGTGACGGCCTTCTTGCTTTTGCGCTGTCGCGGTCGAGCGCTGGCGCGCACGGCAAGGCGCAAGGCAGATTTGAGCGAAGGGCCGTTGAAGGCACCGGTGAGCCCGCGCCAGCGGGTGAGGATCGACCAGGTGGTCAGGCGTCGCCGCACCGTGTCCGGCGCATGGGGGCCTTTCGCGCGCAGCAGGCGGCTTTCCCGCAAGCCGGCCTCGACATCGGCCGGCATGCCATGATCGGCATCCTCGGCGCGCTTGAGGGGATCCCAAAGGTGGTGGGCGACAAATTTCAGCAGCAGGCTTTCGGGTGCGGGCCAGGGCAGGGGGCTGCCGGTGGCAAGCTGACACCAGGTCCCGAGATAGCCAAGATCGGAGGCAAGTGCGCGCAGCGTGTTGTCGCCCATGCCTTCGCCAGCGAGATGCTTGAGCGTCGCGACGTCGTCGTCGGTGAGCAGGGAAGCGAGCTGGTCACGCCGATCGAAGGGCAGAATGGAATCGAGCGCGTCGAGTTCTTCGGCGCGTTTTAGGGTGGATGCTGAGGAGGCTTCGCTCATTTCGGCAGGCCGTTGATATCGTAGAGATCGCCGTGAGCCGACGTCATGCGGCGCACCGAACCCGGGATGCTTTCTGCGGCACACAGCCATACGTCTTCGATCGAGGCGGATCCTCCGCTCTGGCTCAGCTTGGCGCCTTGTGTAGTCGCCGACACATCAGCGGGCGCTTTTGCTGGCTCGGTTTGAGCTGCCATGGACAAACCTCACGCCGCATCGATGTCGGTTTGCGAAAAATCGTTGCCCTTGTAGAGGAGTGGTTCTCCGGAAAGCGTGGCAAGAGCATAGGAAAAGCAGTCGCCGTAGTTGAGGCTGGCCGGATGACGGCCCTTGCCAAAACGCCGCCAGGCGCGTCGCGCGCGATCAGCATGGTCGGCTGTAAC
>NZ_JTLA01000007.1:0-69274 GCF_000799055.1 Ensifer sp. ZNC0028 | reverse complement strand
CCCGCGCCGTCACGTCAGTGCCGGCGCTTGCAGTCGTAGAAGCAATGTTTGCCATGGAATTATACCTTCTCGACTTCCGGTCGTCCGAGAATGCCAGACGGCTTGAAGATCAGGACGATGGCGAGAATGGAGAAGGTCGCGACGTCCTTGTAGTCGATGGTGAAATAGGCTGACCAGAGGGACTCGATGAGCCCGATCAACAGTCCGCCGAGAACGGCGCCTGGCAGCGATCCGATGCCGCCGAGAACGGCCGCGGTGAACGCTTTGACGCCAGGCACGAAACCGTCGGTGAAGACGACGACGCCATAATACATCAGATACATCGTACCGGCGACGGCAGCGAGTGCTGCACCCATGATGAAGGTCACCGAGATGGTGCGGTCGACGTCGACACCGAGCAGCGCCGCCATCTTGCGGTCCTGTTCGGTCGCGCGCTGGGCACGACCAAGCGGGGTCTTGTTGACGATGTACCAGAAGATCGAAAGCAGAGCCGCCGTGATGACGATGATGATGATCTGCTTCAGCGAGATGGTGATGCCGAAGACCTCGTAGACCGAGGAAACGAGCGGCGGGATCGGCTTGTTGCGCGGACCCTGCGTCACCTGGATGAAGTTCGACAGCGCAATCGACATGCCGATTGCGGTGATCAGCGGCGCAAGCCGGAACGAACCGCGCAGGGGCCGATAGGCCACCTTCTCGATCGTCCAGTTCCAGAGACCTGCGGTCAACATGCCGACGACCATCATCAGCAGGAGAGCAAGTACAACCGGGACGCCCCCGATAAATGTTGTGAGAATAAGAAAGACAATCAAAGCAGCAAAGCCGCCGAGCATGAAAATATCGCCGTGGGCGAAGTTGATCATGCCAATGATGCCGTAGACCATGGTATAACCAATAGCGATCATACCATAAATAGACCCAAGAGTCAGCCCGTTGACGAGCTGCTGGACGAAATACTCCATCAATCTTCCCCTGGACCAGATCCATAACGGTCCGGTCTCTTGTTTTTTGAGCTCATTGTTGAGCGCTGTGTTTGCTCGATTCCATACCTCTTTCAAACGAAAAGGAAAGCTAAAAAACGCGACTTCATCAAAAACTTCCTCGATAAAATCGATTTGACGCTTTTACAGCCAGAAAAATCAAAATTTCCGCAGCTTTCGCCCGCGAAATCATCAACTTTAGTCGTAAAAGCGTCGGGTATTCTATGAAGCTTCGACGCTCGATTTCGGTCTGCACTCCACCCCGATTGCTCAGGCGCGCATGCGCTGACCGTTCGAATCGAACAGCGGATGCGGCTGAAGACGGGCCGGCAGGATCTCACCCAGGAGTTCGATCGACCAGCCATCGCTGCGGTCGGCGATCTCCTTCGGCACGTAGCCCATGGCGACCGAAACGCCGCTTGCATGCGCATAGCCGCCCGATGTCACCCAGCCGCGCACGACGCCGTCGAGGTAGATCGGCTCGTCGCCGATGACATCAGCGTCCTTCGCCTCGAGCAGGAAGGTCCTCAGACGTAGTGCGCCACCATCCGCCTTCTCCTTCACGGCCGCCGCCTTGCCGATGAAATCGGCATCCTTGCCGGTCGCGACAAACCGTCCAAGCCCGGCTTCGACCGGGCCATAGAGCGGACGATACTCGCGCGCCCAGCTGCCGAAGGATTTCTCGACGCGCAGCGCATTCAGTGCCCTCAAGCCGAACAGACGGATGCCGGACGCGGCCCCCTTCTCCATCAGCAGTTCGAAGAGATAGCGCTGGTACTCCGGCTTCATCCAGATCTCGTAGCCGAGATCGCCGGTATAGCTGACCCGGCCGACGATCGCAGGCGCCATGCCGAGGTCCATGCGGCGGATGTCCATGAATGGGAACGCCGCATCGGAGACGTCGAGATGGGTAAGGCTCGCGAGCACATCGCGGGCCTTTGGCCCGGCGATCGACAGGCCGACCAGCTCCAGCTTCAAGGCCTTCAGCGACACCGCACCGTCCGCAGGCAGATGCGCCTCGAACCAGCGCATGTGGTAGTCCTCGGCGATACCGGAGCCGACGAGCAGGAAATCCCCCTCGCCGAGCTTGGCCAGGGTGAAGTCGCCGATCAGCTTGCCGTCGTCCTTCAGCATCGGCGCCAGCGCCATACGCCCCGTCTGCGGTATGCGGCAGGCCAGCATGCGGTCGAGCCACGCCTCCGCGCCGTTGCCTGTGATCGCATATTTGGCGAAGCCCGAGGTCTCCATCAGGCCGACGCCGTCGCGCACGGCCCGCGCTTCCGCACCCACGGTCTCGAAATCGGTCGAGCGCCGCCAGGAGAATGCATCCTTTACCCCTTCGGGTGCAAACCACAGCGGCGTTTCGAGCCCGTAGGACGCGCCGAAGACGGCGCCTGCCGCCTTCAGCCGGTCGTAGATCGGCGTCGTCAGCAGCGGCCGTGCGCCCGGCAGTTCCTCGTTCGGATAGCGGATCGAGAAGCGACGGGAATAGTTCTCGCGCACCTTGGCATTGGTATAGGCGAGCGTGGCGAAATCGCCGTAGCGGGAGACGTCCATGGCAAAGACGTCAAAGCCGGGGTCGCCATGGATCATCCAGTTGGCGAGCGCCAGGCCGACGCCGCCGCCCTGGCTGAAGCCGGCCATGACGGCACAGGCCGACCAGTAGTTCCTCAAGCCCCGCACCGGGCCGACCAGTGGGTTGCCGTCCGGCGAAAAGGTGAAGGGGCCGTTGATGATCTTCCTGATGCCGGCCTTGTTGAAGGCCGGGAAGTGCCGGAAGCCGACTTCGAGTTCCGGCGAAATGCGGTCGATGTCCTCGGCCAGGAGTTCGTGGCCGAAATCCCAGGGCGTCGAGATCGGCGACCACGGGCGGCACGCCTTCTCATAGGTGCCCATCAGCATGCCGTTTCGCTCCTGGCGGAGATAAATCTCGCCGTCGAAATCGACGCAGTGCATCAGCTCCTTGCCGCGTGTCTGGTTGAATTCGATGACTTCGGGCATGTCCTCGGTGATGAGATACATGTGCTCCATGGCAAGCACCGGCAGCTCCAGCCCCACCATGCGGCCGACTTCGCGCGCCCAGAGGCCGGCGGCGTTGACAACGTGTTCGGCGATAATCTCGCCCTGGTTTGTGATCACCCGCCAGGAACCGTCTTCCCGCTGCACCAGATCCTCGACCTTGGTGTGCAGGTAGATCTCCGCACCGTTCTTCTTCGCCGATTTGGCATAGGCATGCGTTGTGCCATAGGGATCGAGGTGCCCCTCGACCGGATCGAACACTGCGCCGACGAACTGGTCGGGATCGAGCAGCGGCATCAGGTCGTGCGCTTCCTTCGGCGTCAAAAGCTCCGCTTCGAGCCCCATGTAGCGGCCCTTGGCGAGGATGGACTTCATCCAGTCGAAGCGTTCCTTGGTGGCGGCCAGCATCATGCCCGAGGTCATGTGAAGGCCGACATCCTGGCCGGAATATTCCTCGATCTCCTTGTAGAGCTCGACCGTATATTTCTGCAGCTTGGCGACGTTCGGGTCGCCGTTGATCGTGTGCATGCCGCCGGCCGCATGCCAGGTGGAGCCGGAAGTAAGTTCCGATCGCTCGAGCAGCACGGCGTCGGTCCAGCCGAATTTCGTCAGGTGATAGAGCACCGAACACCCGACGACACCGCCTCCGATAACGACGACCTTGGCATGGCTTTTCATGCGTACACTCCGTCTCCCCATGCTCCTCCCGGAGACATGGCCAAATTGTCAGGAAGAAACTCAGGCACGGCGACCGCTTGCTTCGAGCACAGAAGCGCAAGCGGCTGACGATGAAAGCCTAGTCAGAAAGACGGCGCCGATAAAGACACGGCTGCGAAGGACGCTTGTCCATTTCCGCCGTTTGCTGGCGGATGGGCGACCCGTTTGCGGCATTTCATGCCGCATTTGATTTCGGCCTCTTGAAAGGGCGGGTTCAGTCCGAGAAAGCGGCGGTGAGATCGAAGGCCCGCCCCATTTTCATCAGGTCATCGAAGAGCGATTCCGCATAGCTCCGCGGCACGATCAGCTCGAACGTGTCCTCGTCCGTCCGGGCGAGATTGACCGGGATGTGACCGCAGAGCGCATTGGTGCTGCCGCCAACCGTGAAGGCTGATGGATGAAGATCAAGGCCGATGCCCTTGGCGAGGATGCTGCGCACGTTCGGGCCGGCGATCCGGAAGACGACGCGCCCATCGCTTTGGTCGACAACATAGGCACCGCCGTCGCAAAGCTCTTCGAGCCAACGCACGAGCCCGCTCGGCGCTTCCACCTCGGAGACGACCAGCCACTCCCCCGGTGCCGAGAACCGCATGGACAAGTCGGACTGGGCGGCGATCGCCTCACGCACGGTCTCCTCCCGGCCGGCGCGTGCAAGAACCGTCGCCATCGTGCGCCAATGCCCGACCATCAGGTGGTCTGCCGCCGGCGACGTCGGTGCCGAGCGCAGTTTCTGCTCCAGTGCGTGGCGGTTGTTGTAGTCGCGAACCATCACCGCCTCCTCAGGCCTTCAGCTTTGCATTTTGCGGATCGACAAAGACCGGGTCGCAGACCTCGGCGACGATCTCCTGATCGCGCAGCTTGTCGAACACGACGACCTTCTCGCCATAGCGTTCGCGCCCGGATTTCAGGAAGGCGAGCGCGATGGCGTGGCCCAGGACCGGCGAGAAACCGGCCGAGCTCACCCAACCCTGGTCGTTCAGCGTCGAGGGCTTGGTCCCTTCCTTCAGAAGATGCGCACCGGCGCGCATGTCCTTGTCGGCATCGACGGGTTTCAGGCCGACGAGTTGCATGCGATCCGCCGCCGTCAGGCCGTAGCGGGTCGACAGGCGCTTGCCGATGAAGTCGGCCTTCTGCATCGAGAGCATACGGCCGAGCCCGGCATCGTCCGGCGTCACGCGACCGTCGAATTCGGCATGCGTCAGCAGACCCTTTTCGAGCCGCAGGACATTCAAGGCTTCGACGCCATAGGCACAGATTTCATGCGGCCGGCCGGCCTCCATGATCTGGTCGGCCACCGCCTCGCCATAACCTGCCGGCACCCCCAGTTCGAAAGCCAGCTCCCCGGAGAAGGAAATGCGGAAGAGCCGCGCCGACACACCGCTTTTCAGGGCGACCTTGCGGGCGGACAGGAACGGAAACGCGCCGTCGGAAATGTCGCCATCGACGATCTGCTGCAGTACCGCACGCGCCTTCGGGCCGGCGATCGACATCTGCGCCCATTGGTCGGTCGACGAGGTGAAGCGGACTTCGAGTTCCGGCCAAAGCGCCTGGGCGCAATATTCCATATGCGCCATGACGGGACCGGCCATCGCCGTCGTCGTGGTGACGAAGAAATGCTCCTCGTCGAAGCGGCTGACGGTGCCGTCGTCGAAGACGAAACCGTCTTCGCGCAGCATCAGGCCGTAACGCGCTTTGCCGACCGGCAACTTCAGGACCGGGTTGCAATAAAGCCGGTTGAGGAACTCCGCAGCGTCGGGACCGAAGACCTCGATCTTGCCGAGGGTCGAGACATCGCTGAGGCCGACATTGGCCCGCACGTTCAGGACTTCGCGATCGACGCTGTCGCGCCAGGTCTTTTCACCGGCGCGCGGGAACCAGGCGGACCGGTGCCAGAGCCCCGCCTCGACGAAGGTCGCGCCGTTTTTCATCGCCCAGCCGTGCAGTGGCGACTTGCGCGCTGGTGCCGCATGTTCGTCGCGCGCCGTACCGGCAAGCGCACCGAAGGAGACCGGCGTGTAGAACGGCCTGAAGGTGGTGGTGCCGACCTCGGCCGGGCTGACGCCGCGCATGCCGGCGAGAATGCCGACGGCATTGATGTTGGAAAGCTTGCCCTGATCGGTCGCCATGCCGTTGGTCGTGTAGCGCTTGGCGTGCTCCACGTGGCCGAACCCTTCGCGCAGCGCCAGACCGAGATCCTTCGCATGCACGTCGTTCTGGAAATCGACAAAGGCCTTCGACTTGGCGCCCGGCACGTACCAGAGCGCCGCAAAGGAGGCCGCCTCATCGCCATCGACGACGGGTGCTGCGACCGAACTGGCGCTGAAGCCGAGGTCGGCGGCAATCGCTGCGGCCTTCTCCGCACCATCGGACAGGCAGCCGGCGAGCGTATAGACGCCGTTGGCCGCACCGACGGGACGCAGGCTGCCGCCGACGTCAGGCGCGACAAAGGCCTTCAATTCCTCCGACCAGACCGGTCTTGCGCCGCGCTGGCAGGCAAGATGCACGACCGGGCTCCAGCCGCCGGACATGCCCAGCGCATCGCAGGCGATCAGTTCCTCGTAGCCGGAGCGTTCGACGACGATGCCCTTGAGGCGCTGGCTGCCCTTGGTGTCGACGATCGAGGCCGAGCGGATGACCCTGATGCCATCGGGCGCCTGATCGGCGGCCTCAGCGCGGGCATCGACGATCGCCGCGATCGCGACGCCCTTGGCCGCAAGCACCCGCGCTGTCCGGTAACCGGCGCTGCCGCTGGTGAAGATCGCGACTTGTTTGCCGGCGGCGACACCGTAGCGCTCGGCATAGGTGGTCATGGCGCCCGCCATCATCACACCAGGACGATCGTTGCCGCCGAACACGAGCGGCCGTTCCTCGGCACCGGTTGCCATCAGCGCGCGCTTGGCAACGATGCGCCAGACGCGCTCGCTCACAAGCTTCGACGATGGTTCGGCGACGTGTTTCTGCACGCGCTCGACCGCGCCGAAGACGTTGTCATCGTACCAGCCGAAGACGGTGGTGCGCGAAAGCAGCGTGACGTTGGGCAGCGCTTGAAGTTCGACGACGATGCGGTCGGCAAAGACCGATGCCGGCGCGCCGTCGATGGTTTCGCTGGCGGAGAGCAACGAACCGCCGAGCCGGAAATCTTCGTCGGCGACGATGACCCGGAGGCCGGCGCGTCCGGCGGTCAACGCCGCCATCAGGCCGGCTGGACCGGCACCGACGACGAGCAGGTCGCAGAACGCCCAGGACTTCTCGTAACTCTCGGGGTCGCGCTCCAGCACTGCCCGGCCGAGGCCGGCAGCGCGGCGAATGAAGGGCTCGTAGACACGCTCCCAGGCCTGCTTCGGCCACATGAAGGTCTTGTAGTAGAAGCCTGCGCCGAGGAAGGGCGAAAGGACGCCGTTGACGGCGCCGACGTCGAAGCCGAGCGACGGCCAGCGGTTCTGGCTTTTGGCGGTCAGCCCGCCATAGAGCTCGGCAACGGTCGCCTTGGTGTTGGCATCGGTGCGGGCACCGGAACCGAGGGTGACGAGTGCGTTGGGCTCGGAGGGCCCGGCGCTGACGATGCCGCGCGGCCGATGGTACTTGAAGCTGCGACCGACAAGCAGCTGGTCGTTGGCAAGAAGGGCCGAGGCCAGCGTATCGCCGGCAAAACCGCGCAACGGCCGGCCGTCGAAGGTGAAGCTCAGCGTCTTGCTGCGATCGACGAGGCCGCCGGAGGAAAGACGATAGCCGGTCATCGCGCCGCCCTCCGCGCAAACTCGGCCGCATCGACGACGGAATAGACCTCGTGGGTCGCCGTATCGCGCTCGACCACCAGGAAGCGGCGACAGCCGGCGATGTGATGCCAATGTTCCCACGTGCGCCCGCGCGGGTTGGCGCGCACATAGACGTAATCATGCCAGGCTTCGTCCGAATCCATCGGTTCGGGGCGGCCGCGCGAGGCATCGCCGCGGATCGCGAATTCTTCCTTCGGTCGGACCCCGCAATGCGGGCAGGTAATCAGGCTTGCCATCGTCTTCCGTGTCCTGAAGCCGCGCTCCGGCTTCCTGTTCATTCCATACGGGCCAGCGGCCGTGCTGTCAGTGAAGGTTGGGCTGCGGGCCGGCGCCGGCTTCGTCGACGGCATAGCCGCGGGCGAAGCGATCGAGCCTCAAGGCACGCGCCACCGGATGGGTGTCGTTCTTGGCGATCAGGTGGGCGAAGCAATAGCCGGAAGCCGGCGTTGCCTTGAAGCCGCCGTAGCACCAGCCACAGTTCAGGTAGAGATTGTCGATCGAGGTGCGGTCGATGATCGGCGAGCCGTCCATGCTCATGTCCATGACACCGCCCCAGGCGCGCAGCACCCGAACGCGCGACAGGCCGGGGATCATCGTCACCCCCTCCTCCATCACGTGCTCGGCGGTCGCCAGATTGCCGCGCTGGGCATAGGACGAATAGCCGTCAATCTCGGCGCCGAACACGAGCCCGCCCTTGTCCGACTGCGAGATGTAGAAGTGGCCGCCGCCATAGACGATGACGTGATCGATACAGGGCTTCAGCCCCTCGGTTACGAAGGCCTGCAAGACGTGGCTTTCGAGCGGCAGCTTCAGGTCCGCCATCTCGCCGACGCGCGAGGTGTTGCCGGCCGCCGCCAGCGCCAGCTTGCCGCAGCCGATGAAGCCCTTGGTGGTTTCGACGCCGGTGACGACACCGTTTTCGCGACG
Organism: Ensifer sp. ZNC0028; assembly: GCF_000799055.1. Taxonomy (NCBI): domain Bacteria; kingdom Pseudomonadati; phylum Pseudomonadota; class Alphaproteobacteria; order Hyphomicrobiales; family Rhizobiaceae; genus Ensifer; species Ensifer sp. ZNC0028. The sequence continues at coordinate 60,855 of NZ_JTLA01000007.1, read as the reverse complement.
AATGCCGGTCACTTCGCAATGCTCGATGATGTCGACACCATGCTGGTCGGCGCCGCGGGCATAGCCCCAGGCAACGGCATCATGCCGCGCCGTGCCGGCGCGGCGCTGCAGCAGGCCTCCGAGGATCGGATAGCGGGCGTGATCGTAGTTGAGGAAGGGGATCATCTTCTTCAGCTGCTCGCGCTCGATGAGTTCCGCCGCCACGCCTTCCATCCACATGGCATTGCCGCGGCGCACATAGGCATCGCGCTGGCCGTCGCTGTGGTAGAGCATGATGACGCCGCGCTGCGACAGCATCACATTGTAGTTGAGATCCTGCTCCAGCCCCTCCCAGAGCTTCATCGAGAACTCGTAGAACGGCTCGTTGCCGGGCAGCATGTAGTTGGAGCGCACGATCGTGGTGTTGCGGCCGACATTGCCGGAACCGAGATAGCCCTTCTCCAGCACCGCGACGTTCTTCACGCCGAATTCCTTGGCGAGGTAATAGGCGGTCGAAAGACCGTGCCCGCCGCCGCCGACGATGATCACGTCATAGTGGGATTTCGGCTGCGGCTGGCGCCAATGCGGTTTCCAGTTCAGGTTTCCGGAAAGGGCGTTCCTGACAAGCGAGAAGGCGGAATAACGCATGAAGGCATCCAGTTCAGTTGCGCCGGCACATTTGCACAGCCGCAAGGCGGAAGCAAAGATGCAAAGCCTCTCGCAGGTGCAAAAAACCTTGAGACGGCCCGCCCTGCAGATCGGCTGCGGCCACGCGTAAAGAGCCGGCTGCCATGTCAAAAGCATGGCTATATTCTTCCTCTCAATATGCTATGGGCCAGATGACGGACCGAAAGACAGGGCGAATGCTGGAGATACTGCAACAATCGGCGATAGCGGCGGGTCGGGCCATTCTCGACATCTACAATGCCGGGCCGGAGGTCACCCACAAGCCCGACTGCTCGCCGGTCACCGATGCCGATACGACCGCCGAACGCATCATCCTGGCGGATCTCGCCGCGGCCTTTCCGGACATTCCCGTGGTCGCCGAGGAAGCGGTGTCCGCCGGTTTCGTGCCGGAGACGTCCGGCACGTCGTTCTTTCTTGTCGATCCGCTTGACGGCACCAAGGAATTCATCAGCCGCAACGACGACTTCACCGTCAACATCGCCTTGATCGAAAACGGCGCGCCGGTCGCGGGCGTCGTCTACGCCCCGGCGCTTGGCATCCTCTATGCGGCACACCATGGCAAGGCGGTAAAGTCGGTTATTGATGGCAGCTTTCGCCTGGCCGAGGAAACGATCATCGGCTGCCGCAGCTGCGGGGATCGCATGGTGGGGCTCGCCAGCCGCTGGCACAACAGCGCCGAGACGATCGATTACCTCGAAAAACACGGGATTGCCGACTACCGGACGGTCGGCTCGTCCTTGAAATTCTGCCTTCTTGCCGAGGGCGTGGCCGACGTCTATCCGCGCTTCAGCCGGACGATGGAATGGGATACCGCCGCGGGCGACGCGATCCTTCGAGCGGCCGGCGGCGAAACGCTGACGATGGACGGCACGCCGCTCACCTACGGCAAGCGCAACCAGAAGGACGACAGCGACTTCGCCAATCCCTGGTTCGTGTCGCGCGGCAAACCCTGACCGGACTGGATACCTAAACGTTTCTTGGCTGGATCCCGGCGGCGATCAGCTGGCCGATCGATTTCTCGTTGAACGGTTTGTCGATCCGCGGAACGTGCCTGAGATAGGTCGGGAAATGCTCGGCATCGCCGTAGCCGCTGGTGAATCCGAACGGCATGCCGCGGGCGAGCATGGCATCGGCAACCACGAAACTCGTGTGATCGCCAAGGTTGACGTCGAGGATCGCGAAATCGAAGGCCTGGAGCGTCAGCAGTTCCAAGGCCTGGTTTGCATTTCCGGCGATCGTAACCTGCAGGATCCCGAGTGAAGAGAGGATTTCCTCGACGTCCATGGCGATGATGAAGTTGTCCTCGAGAACGAGGACCGTCCGGACGGACGGCGGAAGCTCGGCCATGTCAATGCACTCCATTTTTCACGTACAGCGACGGCAGTCATCATCGCTGCAGGCGCATTTCCAGGCGGAATGCCGTCCAGAGTCCCGGAACCTCCACTGAGGCAACGGCAACGACTGAGCTTAGGCCCTAATGGCCTGGCCTCGCATTTAAAAAAGACATGTGAGCGTCGAGGACGGGATCGGGAACAACCCTTTCGTCGCGGCGTTCAACTCATGCGACGTGGCCCCCGGCCGCAAACCGCTCGACATTTCCGAAGACAGAACTGGAGCAGGAGAATGAAACAGACTGCCGCCGTGCTGAAACCCAAGGTCAGGGACGAAGAATTCGACATCGGCCTGACGAAAGCCTATCGCCAGCAGATGGCGACGGCGCTTTCCGATATCCTCGCCGATACCTACAAGCTGGTCATCAAGAGCCACATCTACCACTGGAACGTAGTCGGTCCCCTGTTCAAGCCGCTGCACGAACTGACCGAAGAGCACTACAACGCGCTGTTCAAGGCAACCGACATCATTGCCGAGCGCATCCGCGCCCTTGGGCACCTCGCGCCGGCAAAGCTTGCCGAAGCAAAAACCTTTGCCCCCAGCGCCGCCTCGGTCAACCACACGACGGCGGCGGAGATGGTGGCCGACCTGATCACCGATCACGAAGCCGCGGCGCGGCGCATACGCGACGCCGGCACCAAGGCCGACGAGAACAGCGACCTCGTCACGACGGACATGCTGACCGATCGTCTCGATTTCCACGAAAAGGCGCTGTGGATGCTGCGGGCGATCATCGCCGCCTGACCGGCGCGCACTTTGAAGTCGATGCGGCCACAGCGCCGCATCGATCGTCTATGACAGGACGCGTCAGATGAACGGCCGCTTCGGCTCGCGCAGCCCTTCCCAGCCGGAAATCGCCAGCAGCCCATCGATATCGCGGACATTGCAGCCCTTCTCCGCCCAGCGGATCAGGCCGCGTTCGGCAAGCTTCTTCAACGTCTTGTTGGTGTGAACGATCGAAAGGCCGAGCGTGTCGGCCACATGCTGCTGGCTGATCGGAATGGCGACGCGGCTGTTGCTGAAGAGATCGAGCACCTCCGCCCGCTGATAGAGGAAGGCGATGAGATAGGCGGCCCGCTCCAGCGCGGATCGGCGGCCGATGCTCAAGAGGTTTTCGTCCAGAATGCGCTCCTCGCGCGCCGCGATCCAGGTGAGATCATAGGCAAGCTCGGGGTAGTTCTCGAACAGGCGATTGAGCTTGCCGCGCTCGAAAACGCAAAGGGTGACGGGCGACAGTGCTTCGATCGAATGCTGCATCTCCCCCATCAGGCTGCCCTGCAGGCCGATCAGGTCGCCCGGCATCACATAATTGAGGATCTGGCGGCGACCGTCGTCGAGCATCTTGTAGCGGAAGCCCCAGCCGGAAAGCACGGTGAAGAGGTGGGCGCTGTGTGCGCCTTCGACAAGAATGGTCGCGCCGCCGTCGACTGCCAGTTCGCCAGTCTTGAACTGCGAAACGAAGGCAAGTTCTTCGCCGGTAAAGGCGCGAAAATGATCGAGCTTGCGCAAGGGACAGCTTTCGCAAGGGGTGCGCTTTTCGTTGCGGGCTGTCATTTCGTTCATCGTTTCATCCACCACATGCGTTCGCTCGGGCTTTGGCGCCCAAAACTGCAAGTAGCGCCGGCATCGCAGGTGGCAAGATACAACCCTGAAAACACTTGGTTTTCCGAAGCGTCCTCGCCGACATGCTCATGGACAGCCCGCCCTTGGCGCCCTATCTCTTGGCACTCGACCCCGCCACAGGAGCTTCGCCATGTCCCATCCTGCCTTCGCCCCCGGCAATGTCGCCGTCGTTACCGGTGCTGCGTCCGGCATCGGCCTTGCCGCCGCCCGGCACTTCGCGACGCTCGGCATGCGCGTCGTGCTGACCGACCTCGCAGGCGAGAAACTGGATAAGGCTGCAAGCGACGTCGCAGCCGCCGCCCCGGGCGGGGCGCAGCACGTCACGGCGATTGCGACCGACGTTTCGCGGCTCGACACGCTCGAAGCACTCGAGCGGGAGGTGCATCGGCAACTCGGCGACGTGCATGTGCTCATGAACAATGCCGGCATCCAGCCCGGTAGCGCGATCCTTGGCCCCCTGGCCGCCTGGGAGGCGACGCTCGGTGTCAATCTCTGGAGCGTGATCAACGGTTCGCGCGTCTTTGCATCCCGGATGATCGCCCATGGCAAGGCGGCCGTCATCATCAACACCGGCTCGAAACAGGGCATCACCACGCCGCCCGGCGACCCGGCCTACAACGTCTCCAAGGCGGGCGTGAAGGTCTTTACCGAGGCGCTGGAGCACGAACTGCGCAACACCGCCGGAAGCCAGGTCCATGCGCACCTGCTGATCCCCGGTTTCGTTTATACCGGGCTGACGGCTGGCGGCCGCACGGAAAAACCGGCCGGCGCCTGGACGTCGGAACAGACGATCGACTTCATGATGGAGAGCCTGGCGCGCGGCGACTTCTACATCCTCTGCCCTGACAACGACGTGCCCCGCGCCACCGACGAACGGCGTATCCTCTGGGCCGCCGGCGACATCGTCGAGAACCGACCGCCGCTGTCGCGCTGGCATCCGAAATACGGAGAGGCTTTCAAGGCCTTCCTCGACAAGGATCGCGATTGATCCTCCTACGTTGACACTGCGTTCTCGCCGGCGCTTCTGGTGCTCGCGGGGCACATCGTGTTTTGTGGGACGACGATAATGAGGGACTAAAGAATGACGAGCGGCATCCACCACATCACCCTGATTGCCCGGAAGGTCCAGGCAAACGTCGACTTCTATGTCGGCTTTCTTGGCCTGCGCCTCGTCAAGCGGACGGGCGGCTATGAGGACGCCAACCAGCTGCACCTCTTCTACGGCGACGCCGAGGGGTCGCCGGGATCGCTCGTGACCTTCCTGATGTGGGAAGACGGCGGTCGCGGCCGTGTCGGCCATGGCCAGCCGAGCGAGATCGCCTTTGCCATCCGGCCGGAAAGCATCGGCTTCTGGCTGACCCGCGCGCTGCAGTTCAACATCGCCACATCAGGGCCGGCGCAGGAATTCGGCGAGCCGGTGCTGCGGCTCAAGGATCCGGACGGTGTCATCGTCAAGCTCGTCGGCACCGAGGCGGTTTCGGGTGCAGCCCCCTGGAGCACGCGCGATATCCCTGCTGAAGACGCGATCCGCCGCCTGCGCGGCGCCACGATCCTGACCGAAAAGCCGGAGGAATCCGTTCGCTTCCTGACGTCCCATTTCGGCTACACGGAAACCGGCGCAACCGACGCGATCCGGCGGCTCACCTCCGCCTCCGGCGATACCATCGACGTGCGCAATGCGACCGGTTTCTGGACGTCGGCGCCTGGAACCGGAACGATCGATCACATCGCTTTTCGCGCTCCGGATCGCGCGGCCGTGGAGCGGGTGCACGACGACCTGAAGCGCGACGGTGCCGGCGCAATCAACGCGCATGACCGCAAATATTTCTATTCGCTCTACGTCCGCGAACCCGGTGGGTCGCTCTATGAACTGGCCAGCGACGTTCCCGGCTTCACCGTCGACGAACCCAAGGAAACGCTGGGCACCGAGCTCTTCGTCCCCGCGCATTTCAGCGCCGCGCGCGAAGAAATGCTGCTGGCCATGCCGCAGTTCGCGCTGCCGGGAGAACCGCGGCTGACCGAGCGCGACCTGCCCTTCGTGCACCGCTTCTATCACCCTGACGTGCTCGATGACCGCACCTTCATGCTGTTGCACGGCAGCGGCGCCAACGAGACCCAGCTTCTTCATCTCGCCCACCAGGTCGACCGCGAAGCGACACTGGTCGGCATTCGCGGCCGGTCGAACGAGGAGGGAACGCCGCGCTGGTTCCGCCGCTATTCGCCGACCACCTTCGACCAAAAGGATGTGCGCTCGGAAGCCGAAGCCTTCGCTGCCTTCGTCGAAGGCGCGCGCGACGGCTACCGCATCGATCTCGAGAAGACCGTCTTCATCGGCTACTCCAACGGCGCCAACCTGCTGGTGGCGCTGATGCTCTTGCATCCGGGGCTCATCCGTAATGTCGTGCTGATGCGCTCGATGCTGGTGCTCGACGACGTGCCGCCCCCGGATCTCTCGGGCTCCAAGGTCCTGCTCCTGACGGGTAGGCACGACAGCTATGGCGACTTCGCTCCACGCCTCAGGGAAGAGCTTGCCCGCACCGGTACGGACCTGACCGCGGTCGACCTCGATATGGGCCACGAGGTCGGTGCGCCGGATATCGCGGCCATCCAGCAGTGGCTCCAGGACAAGGGGCTCTAAAGGTCCTTCGGGCCGTTTCGGCGAACGCTTTAGGAAAGCGAACAACGCTCGCTCCCTCATGCTCGGGCTTTGCCCGAGCATTCATATCTAGTCGTGACCCTGATGTCCGGAGGGGCCTTAGCGGGTCACTGGGTCGGCAGCCTACCGAGCGCCCTCAGCGCCGGTAAAATCCGCAAACGCTTTCACGAAGGCGGCGAGCCGGTCGCGGGCGTCTGCATCGGTCAGCGTCCCCGTCTCATCAAAAAGCGTATCCGCCTTGGGCAGCATCAGCCGCTTGCCGGACCAGAGTTCGGCGCCGAGCGTGCGCATGATCGGTAGCCAGGCGTTCTGGCTGAGGATGGTGCCGAAATTGCCGGGCGAGCTGCCGGCAAGCGCGAAGGGCCGGCCGCGAAACACCTTGGCGATATCAGCGGAAGGCCGGCTCATCCAGTCGATAGCGTTCTTGAACACGCCGGGGATGGAGTTGTTGTATTCCGGTGTAAACAGGATGACGCCATCGGCGGCCATCACCTTCTGCTTCAGCACCGTCACGGCATCAGGAATGCCGCTTTCCTTTTCGACGTCACCGTCATAGAGCGGAATCCCATGCAGCGTCGCGGTGTCGAACGCGACGCCGTCAGGCAGATTTTCCGCAGCCGCCCGCATCAGGCCGGTGTTGAACGACGCCTTGCGCAGGCTCCCGGAAATTCCGAGGATTTTCGTCATGGGATCTGGTCCTTCCTACTCCAAGTCCGTGCGGGCGCGCCTCGAAGAGCGAGGCGGCATGCGATCGATAGAGATAACGCAACAGCGGTGATGATGGGTCCGCGCGAAGCAGATGTCCAACGGGATCAGGGGGATAGAGACAAAAAAGCCGGGGACGAACCCCGGCTTTTCGATCGGATCAGACCGTTAGACCAGCGGCTTCAGCCGTGCCTCGATCTGGGCGCGCTTCGGCTCCAGGAACGGCGGCAGCGACAGGCTTTCGCCAAGCGTTTCCATCGGTTCGTCGACGGCGAAACCGGGACCGTCGGTGGCGATCTCGAAGAGAACGCCATTCGGTTCGCGGAAGTAGAGCGAACGGAAGTAGTAGCGCTCGACCTCGCCGCTCGACGGCAGGCGGAAGCCGTTGAGCCGTTCCGTCCACTCCGTCAGCGCCGCATTATGAGGCGCCCGGAAGGCAACGTGATGCACGGCACCGGCGCCCTGCCGGGCAATCGGCAGACCCGGCTGAACCGCGACATGCAGTTCGGCCGCAGGACCGCCCTCACCCATGGTGAAGACATGAACCTCGCCTTCGCCATCCGGCGACGCATAGGTCCGGCCCTTGCTCATGTTCATCACATGCGTGAGGACGAGCTCGGTGTTGGTAATGTCCGGCACGCTGATGGTGATCGGTCCGAGGCCCTTGATCTGGCGCTCGGCCGGAACCGGGCTCTTTTCCCAGGGATGCGACGGTTCAAGACCGCCATCGTCGATCAGCCGGAAACGCTGGCCTTCGCCATCCTCGAAATCAAGCGAGGTGCGGCCATCGATCTCGGCGACCTCTCCACTCGTGACCTTGAGTTCGTTGAAGCGGTCCTTCCACCAGCGAACGGTTTCGGCGCTGCCGACCCTCAGCCCCGTGCGCGAAATGCTGTGCGTGCCGCGGCCTTCCGGCCCGACCGGCCAGTCGAAGAAGGTCAGGTCCGTTCCGGGCGTTGCGCGCCCGTCGGCATAGAAGAGGTGGTAGGCGGTGGTGTCGTCCTGGTTGACGGTCTTCTTGACCAGCCGCAGCCCGAGCACTTCGGTGTAGAAGCGCAGGTTTTCCGGTGCGTTGGCGGTGATCGCCGTCAGGTGATGGATCCCAGTCAGTTGCAAGCTCATGATTGCCTCCAATGCGTTGGCATTGCTGTTGAGCACCATATGGGATGTCCCATCGTTTCCGACAGTGGACCAATAGAGAACAGAACGTTCTCCTCAGGTGAACAACAAACGGCCCGTCAGCGCTGTCGTCGCAGAGACACAACTGCAATCGGCGCGCGCTCAACGGCGATTGAGATCGCCGAGATAGGTGTTTTCAAGGCGGGAGATTGCGTAGGTCTTGGGGTCAATGTCGACAAGGAGCACGGCTTCCTGCCCCGATCCCGCTTTGGCGAGCAGCTGCCCGTCGGGTGCTGCAATGCGCGACAGCCCGGCGAAAGAGAACAACGGGTCCGAACCACAATGGTTGATATAGGCGACGAACACCTGGTTCTCGAAGGCGCGCGTCTGGATCATGTGCTCGGCGATGAAATCGCCGGACCAGCCGGCCGGCAGCGCCGTCGGCACCAGCACGGCTTGCGCCCCGGCGAGCGCCAGGCGCCGGACGTTTTCCGGAAACTCGACATCGTAGCAGATCAGCATGCCGCAGGTGACGCCGCGGTGCGCGAAAAGCCGGGTCGACGGTTCCGGCGCGCGGAAGATCGAACGCTCATAGTCGCCGTAGAGGTGAGACTTGCGGTAGACGACCGGTGCGGCATCGCCATCGACATAGACGGCGCTGTTATAGACGTCGCTGCCGTCGCGCTCGGCAAAGCCAGCGATGAGCGCAATGCCGGTTTCCGCCGAGATCGCTTTGAGGCGCTGAACGATCGCACCGTCAGGCGCTTCGGCGAGTGCCGTCAGCGCTTCTCCGGCGCCGTAGCCGGTGACGCCGAGCTCGGGCGTCAAAAGCAGCGTCGCCCCTTGGGCCGCGGCTTCCGCCGCAGCGCGGGCAATGCGGTCGAGATTGGCGGCGACGTCACCCGCCGCCGATTGCATCTGGAGGGCTGCGAGCTTCATCATTTTCCATCCGACGACATAGCGCCGAGCAGCTTCGGCAGGTCGCCGAAACGGGCGACAAGGCTGAAGATCACCGCGGCGGTCGTGACGAAGAGCACCGTCACCGAGGCCATGGTCGGCGTATAGCCGTAGCGCAGCGCATTGAAGATCTTGATCGGCAGCGTTTCCACCGTGAAGCCCACCGTCATGTAGGCGACGATGTATTCGTTGAGCGACAGCACGAAGGCGAACGCATAGCCAGAAACGATATAGGGCAGGATCAGCGGCAGCACGACGGTGCGGAAGATCGTGCGCTCGTCGGCGCCCATGGTCGAGGCGGCCTCGACGAGCGACCGGTCGATCGAGGTGAAGCCGAGCGACAGCGTCACCAGCGGCAGCGTCACGAAGAAGATCGCGTGGCTGACGACCGCCGTCCAGGGCTGGCCGTAAAAGCCGACCGTCGCCCAGAAGGTGAGCATGCCGAGCGCGGTGATGACCGGCGGCAGCGTGAAAGGTGCGACACCCAGAAGCTGGAAGATGTTCGCCCAGGGCGCGATGCGCCGCCACAGGAACCAGGAGAGCGGCAGCGCGATCGCAACCGCAAGCGCTGCCGAAAGCACGGCAAGGGTCACCGAGGCGAACAGCGCATTGCGCCATTCCGGATTGAGGAAGATCTCGCCGTACCAGGAGAGCGAAAAGCCCTGTGGCGGAAAGGCGAGCGTCTGCTTCTCGTTGACCGAAACGCCGGCAACGACGATCAGCGGCAACGACAGGAACAGGCCGATTAGGAAGAAATAGGCCTTGCGGAAGATCGAGGTCATGCCGCTTCTCCCTTGCGTCCGGCAATCACGGTAAGCGCCACCAAGCCGAGCGTGACGAGCACGAGGAACACGGCCATGGCAGCGGCGAACGGCATGTTGGACTGGTAGATCGCCTGGTCGGTGATCAGCACCGACAGCGTCCAATGCTGCGGCCGGCCGAGAAGCTGCGGCAAGAGATAGGAGCCGAGCGCGAAGATGAACACCATGATCAAGGTGGCCGTAATGGTGTTGCGCAGCGCCGGCACGACCACGGTGAAGAAGGCTTTGAGCGGCGACGCGCCAAGCGTTCTGGCCGCCTCCGTCAGCGTCGGATCGAGACGCACGAGCGCCGGGAAGAGCACGAGCACCGTATAGGGGAAGGCCTGGTAGACCATGCCGGTCAGGACCGCCCCGAAGCTCGGCGTCAACGCCTTGGCTTCCGCCATGATCCCGAGCGCGACGAGGATGTTGGTGATCCCTGCCGTGCGCGAAAACAGCGTCGACCATGCAAAGCCGATGATGACTTCAGACAGCGACAGGATCGACAGAAGCGCCACCAGCCAGACGACCTGCACTTTGCGCGCCATGCGCGTCAGCATGTAGGTAAAGGGCAAGGCGAGCACGACGCAGCAGATGGCGACGATGACGGCGAGCATCAGCGAAAAGCCGAGCACGCCGCCGAAGAAGACAGACAGGAAGCGGGCGTAATTGTCGAAGACGAAGGCCGGCGTATAGAAGCCGCCCTGCTGGCGCTGGAAGAAGCTGACGGCGATCATCGTGCCGAAGGGCACGACGAAGAAGATCGTCAGCATCGCTGCGGGAAAGAGAAGCGGCAGATAGTCGCCAAGAGTTTGGGGCGGTTCGCGTCTCATTTCTTCAGCACCACGCAGACATCCGGGGTGAGCGCGATGCCGACCTCCTGGCCGACCGAAACGTCGGGCCGGGCGCGCGGCGTCGAGACGGCGACGATCTGGTGGCCGGCGATATCGACGAAGGTTTCGATCGTGCCACCGAGGTCACGCACGAAGGTGACCTTGCCGGTGAGTGCGCCGGCGCCGGGCGCGGTCAGGTGCACGTCTTCCGGGCGAACCGACAGCGTGCCCTTGGCGGCACCGTCCGGGAGCGCGAGGCCGGGGATCGCCTGGCCGAGCACCACGGCACGGCCGGAACTGTCGCCCTGAACGTCGAGCAGGTTGGTCTGGCCGATGAAGTCGGCGACGAAGCTGTCGGCCGGGCGGCGATAGATTTCGATCGGCGACGCGGCCTGGCGGATCTCGCCGCCGCTCATGACGACGACGGTGTCGGCCATGGTCATCGCCTCGCGCTGGTCGTGGGTGACGACGATGGTGGTGATGCCGAGCTTCTGCTGCAGCTGGCGCAGTTCTACCTGCATCGCCTCGCGCAGCTTTGCGTCGAGCGCCGAAAGCGGCTCGTCGAGCAGGAACAGTTTCGGCGAGATCGACAGAGCGCGGGCGATCGCCACGCGCTGGCGCTGGCCGCCGGAAAGTTTGGCAACCGGCCGGTCGGCATAGCCGGAGAGATGGATCATCGCGAGAAGTTCGTCGACGCGCTTCTTCTGGTCTTCTTTTGCCGCACCGCGGATGCGCAAGGGATAGGCAATGTTTTCGCCGACGGTCAGGTGCGGAAACAGTGCCAGCGACTGGAACACCATGCCGAGATTGCGCTTATGCGTCGGCACGCGGGTGATGTCCTCGCCGTCGAGCCGGATCGCCCCGCCGGTCGGCAGATCGAGGCCGGCGATCATACGCAGCAGCGTGGTCTTGCCGCAGCCTGATGGCCCGAGCATGCAGACGAAGGTGCCATGCGGCACGGTCAGGTCGACATTGTTGACGGCCCTGAAGGCTCCGAATTCCTTGACGACGTTTTGAAGGGCAAGTCCGGACATTGTTTCTCCGCGGGAAAGGCCCCTCCGCCTCATGGGAGGGGTTCAGGCGGGGAGCGGCTGAAGGCCCCTCCCCGTCGTTACGCTTTGGCGCTCCCCGGCAAGCGGAGAGCAGTCGGGATCAGCCGACGATCAGCTCGGTCCACTTCTGGTTCAGCCAATCCGACTTGGTCTGGTAGAGGTCGTAGCGCGGAATGATCGGCTCGATATCCGACGAGACGGCTGCGAATTCCTTGTCGGTCAGGTCCGTGACCTCGCGCTTGACGGTCGGCGACGTGCCGACTTTCCGTGACAAAGTCGCCTGGATCGAGGGCTGGCACATGTAGTCGATGAAGATATGCGCTTCCTCGGACTTCTGCGAGGCGCGCGACAACGCCCAGCAACCGGAATCCTGGATGCCGCCTTCCTTCGGGAAGGTGGAACGAACCGGATGGCCGTCGGCAGCGGCAAGGCCGGTCACGTCGTGGTAGTACTGGCCCATCGGGATTTCGCCCGACTTCAGCGACTGCTCGAACTGCGCTTCGTCGCGGTACCAGAGGCGCACGTTCGGCTTGACTTCGGCCAGCTTGTCGAACGCCTTCAAGAGGCCCTCTTCCGTGTCGAGCGCGTTGGTGCCGCCCATGAAGGTCTTGGCCGTCACTTCGAGCAGGAACGAGTTGGAAACGAGCGCAAGCAGGCCGAGCTTGTCGGCATTTGCCGGATCCCAGAAGGCGGACCAGGAGGTCGGCGCTTCCTTGTAGACGTCGGTGTTGGTCACCAGCGTGATGTACCAGGAAACGGCGCCGATGCCCGCGATACGGCCATCCGGATACTTGTTGACGAAGCGATCGAGCAGGTTCGAGGCGTTCTTGATCTTGGCGGTGTCGAGCGGCGTCCAGAGATCGGTCGACTGTCCCTTCAGCATCGCCACCTGCGACATCATCGAGACGTCAGCCGGCGCCTGGCCGGCGCGGGCGGCCTGCTCGAGCTGGACGAGCCAGGCTTCACCGGTCGGCTCGGCGATCGATTCGACGGCAATACCGGTTGCCTTGGTGAATTCCGGGAAGATGTTCTTATCGAACGAGGTTTTGAAATAGCCGCCATAGACGCCGACCTTCAGCGACTTGTCCTGCGCGCGCAGGACCGACGGCATCGCCAGCATGGAGGCACCGGCAAGGCCGGCGCCGAGCAGCGTGCGGCGCTTGATGGAAGTGGTGATCATTCGCGTTCTCCTTTGTTCCGGCGGTGATCCGCCTTGTTCCCTGTTCTGTTTGATTTCTTGCACATTTTCAGTCTCAGTGCGCGGCTGTTTTGCGCTCCAGCATGCGCGAATATTGTGTCAGCGGATAACACAACACGAAGAAGATCACCGCGACCAGCCCATAGACCGTGAAAGGTTCGAAGGTTGCATTATTGATCGCATTCGCGGTTCTGAGAAGCTCCTCGAAGCCGATGATCGAGGTGAGCGCCGTGCTCTTGATCAACTGCACGAGAAAGCCGACGGCCGCCGGCCGGGTGATCGCGAAGGCCTGCGGCAAGATGACAAGGCGCAGTTCCTGCAACCGGTGCAGCCCGAGGCTCGCGCCGGCATCCCACTGCCCGCGCGGCAGCGCCTCCACCCCGCCGCGCCAGATCTCGGCGAGATAGGCGCTGGCATAGAAGGTCAATCCGAGGGCTGCCGCGGTCCACGGCTCGATGCGGAAACCGAGCATCGGCAGGCCGAAGAACATCAGAAACAGCTGCATCAGGAGCGGTGTGCCCTGGAAGAGCGCGATATAGCCGGAACCGAAGCGCCGCGCCCAGCGGCGTTCCGAAATGCGCGCTGCGAGTATAGCAAGCCCCACTGCCGCGCCGCCGGCAAAAGCGACGATCGACAGCAGTATCGTCCACCGCGTGGCGAAGATCAGGTTGCGCAGGATGTCCCAGAAGGTGAACTCGATCATGACACACCCGCTCCCAGCACGCGGCGCCCGCCGGCGACGAAGAGCCGCCGGACGGCCATCGACAGGGCGAGATAGATCAGCGTGACGACGAAATAGGTTTCGAACGAGCGGAAGGTGCGCGCCTGCAGGAGATCCGCCTCATGTGCGAGTTCCCTGACCGCGATCTGCGAGACGACGGCCGATTCCAGCATCATGATGATGACCTGGCTGGTGAGCGCCGGGAAAATCACCTTCAGCGCCTGCGGCAGGATGATCTTGACGAAGACCTGGCGCGGCTTCAGCCCGAGCGCAAACGCCGCCTCGCTCTGCCCCTTCGGCACCGCATCAAGCCCGGCGCCGACGATCTCGGTCGTATAGGCCGCCATGTTGAGCGTCATGGCGACGATGGCCGCGACGATCGGGTCGAGCCTTATGCCGAGGCTCGGCAGGCCAAAATAGATGAAGAACAGCTGCACCAGGAACGGCGTGTTCCTGACGACTTCGACATAAACGGCCACCGCCTTGCGCAAGACGCCGTAGCGGCTGCGGCGGACGGCGGCGAAGAGAATGCTGATCAGGATGCCGAGCACCGTGGTGCAGGCGATCAGAAACACGGTCATGGCCGCGCCATGGGCGATCGCGCCCGCGGCGTCCTTGAGCCAACCGAAGCTGAGGCCGTAGCCCATCGTTGCAACCTTTCCTCAAGCGGGCCGCGAGGGGATCGCCCCCCGCGGCCACCGAGCTTGTTAGTCCTTGAGGTTGTCGGGGTTGAGCGGCGTCTTCAGCCAGGCCTCCGAGCTCGCGTTCAACTTGCCGTCCGAGAGCATCTTGGCAACGGAGTCGTTGACCGCCTTCTTCAGACCATCCTCGCTCTTGTTGAGGCCGATATGCGACGGCGAGGTCAAAAGCTGGAACTTCTGTTCCGGCTTCAGCGCCTCCTGACGGGCCAGCACCTGGGCGCCGACGTCGTTGCCGACGACCATCAGTTGCGTCTGGCCGGAGATGAAGGCCTGGATGACAGCATTGTAGTTGTCGAAGCGCTGGATGTCGGCACTGGCCGGCGCTGCCTCAGTCAGCGAGGTGTCTTCGAGCGTGCCTCGGTTGACGGCGATGGTCTTCTCGGCAAGGTCTTCCTTGCCGGCGACCTTCAGCTCTGCCGGGCCGATGACGGCAATGTAGTAAGGCGCATAGGCAGCGGCGAAGTCGATGACTTCCGCACGTTCCTTCGAGAAGCCGACGCTCATCAGGATGTCGACGCGCTTGTCGTTGAGATAGGGAATGCGGTTCTGGCCGGTGACGCTGACAAGATTCAGCTTGACGCCGAGATCGTCGGCGATCTGCTGGGCGACGTCGACGTCGTAGCCCTTGATGCTCATGTCGGCGCTGGCAGACGAGAACGGCGGGAAGTCCGAGAAGATGCCGACATTGATCTGGCCGGCGGACTTGATGTCGGCGAGCGCGTCGGCCTTGGCGATGCCGGCGGCGGCCCCAAGCATCAGGGCGGCGGCGAAGGCTGTCTTCAGTTTGGTATGGATCGTCATGGTAATTCCCCTACCCGGAAGCTTTGTGATTGTGCAGTCTGGTGGTCGGCCGCCATTTCCGGTCCGGCAGCCGACGAACCCTTAGTCAGGCCTCAAGCCGCCTTGCCGGTGATCGCCGGGCTGAAGACCATGAGGCTCAGGATTTCGAACAGCACCTGCGCACCCGCATGGGCCGTGTTGGTGGTCGAGTCATACTGTGGCGCCACTTCGACGACGTCGCCGCCGACGAGGTTGATGCCCTTCAAGCCGCGGATCAGTTCGAGCACTTCGCGGGTCGTCAGACCGCCCACTTCCGGCGTGCCGGTGCCTGGTGCGAAGGACGGATCGAGACTGTCGATGTCGAAGGACAGATAGGTCGGGCCGTCGCCGACGATCTCCTTCGCTTTCTCGATGATCGCGGGAACGCCGAGGCCGGTCACCTCTTCGGCGTGGATCACGGTCATGCCGGACTCGTAGGAGAACTCCCAGAGATATTCGGCCGAGCCGCGGATGCCGATCTGCACGACGCGCGTCGGGTCGAGCACACCATCGAGCACGGCGTTGCGGAACGGGCCGCCGTGGTGGAACTTGGTGAGGTCGTAGGCACCGCCGGTGTCGCAATGGGCGTCGATGTGGATCATACCGACCGGGCGCTTCTTGCCGACGGCCTTGAGGATCGGATGGGTGATCGAATGGTCGCCACCGACCGACAGCGGCAGAACGCCGGCATCGACGATCTGGTTGATGCGCTTTTCGATGTCGTCGTGGCTGAGTTCCAGCCGGTAGCGGCTCTGGAACGGCACGTCGCCGATGTCTGCGACCCGCAGTTCCTGCACCGGCGTGCAGCCGAGCACGTGGTTATAGGGGCCGATGCGCTCAATCGTGCGCAGCGCCCGCGGTCCGAAGCGCGAGCCCGGGCGGTTGGTGACGCCGAGATCCATCGGAATGCCGACGATCGCCACCTGCAGATTACCGAAATCCGGGTTCTCGGCGTCAACGGGCATATGCGGCGCGGTCAGGAAGGTCGGGATGCCGGAATAGGGCGCAAGGCGCGTGCCGCTCTTGTTGAAGATCTTGTCGGCGACCTTGCGGAAGGTCGGGTCGAACAGCTCGCCGCCATGGCTTTCGCCATACTTTGCCTTCAGTTCGGCAAGCTTGTTGTCGTTCCAGGCCATCAGTCAATCCTCCGTCTTCCATAGCCTGAGGCATGCGCGCGAAGGCGCCACAGATATCTGTCTGCGGAAGGGGCCGGCTCGTCCGGCGCGTTCATGTTCCCCAGGCGTTTTCGCCTTTGTTGACGAATATTAGGCGGCAATTCCCCTAGAAAATCAATTGACATTGTTATAGCGTTTCGTGTGAGAAAAATTCACATGACAGCAACCGACGGAACGCCTCGATTTGTCCAGCCGCCTGCCTCCCTTGAACCCCTTGCGCGCCTTCGAAGCGACGGCGCGGCGGGGCTCCGTTTCGGCCGCGGCGCGTGAACTCAACGTCACCCATGGCGCGATCAGCCATCAGATCCGGGCACTCGAACTCTCGGTCAAGGCGGCGCTGTTTGAGCGCGGCGGCAAGCGGCTGAAGCTGACGCCGCAGGGTGCGCTGCTGCTGCCGGCTGTCACCCATGCATTCGCCGAGATCGCGGCGGCGACCGCAGCGATGACGCGGCCGACGACGAGCGGCGAACTCAGGATCACCTGCGTCCCGGCGCTGCTTTCCTTCTGGCTGATCCCGCGGCTGCATCTCTTCACTGAACAATATCCCGACGTGCGGCTGACGCTGATCGCCTCCAACGACGAGGCCTATCTGCACTCGCCCGATGTCGACGTCTGCCTGATCTACGGTGACGGCAATTGGTCCGGTGCCTGGGCAAAACTCTGGAGCCGGCTGGAACTTTTCCCTGTCGTCAGCCCAACGCTGCTCAACATGCGGCCCTTGCGCTCGGTGCGGGACCTGCGCGACCACGTGATGCTGCATGGCGACGACGGCCGTGAGTGGAACACCTGGCTGGCGGCGGCTGATGCCAGCGACCTGCAGCGCGGCCAGCAGCATTTCATGAGCGACGCTCGGCTTTCGACCGAAGCAGCACTGCACAACCAGGGCGTCGCACTCGGCGATACGATTACCGCCGGCAGCCTGATCGCGCGCGGCGAACTGATCGCCCCCTTCGACCTGACAGTGCCGGCCAACGACGCCTTCTTCGTCGCCTGCCGCAACGAGGTGCTGGCGGCACCGATCGTGCGCATTTTCATCGACTGGATGTTCGAAACACTCGAAAGCGACCCGATGCCGGAACTGCAGACATCGGCGCGCACGATTATTCGCAGCCGCACCTCGAAATCCGAGCCGACTGATCGTAAATCGGAGAAGAACGGTTTTCAGCCGGTTTCGGCGCCGAGCCATGCTCGCCGCACCGATCGTCCGCAGAAACGCAAAGCCAAGGCCTAACCACAGGAAGACCACTCATGCCGCATTTCAACCCGCTCGTCGAAAAGCTCTCGCCGCCGCCCGTGCCTTCGGTGCTGGCCTGGGCGAAATCCTACGACGGCTCCCGTGGCCCGCTGATCGACCTGTCGCAGGCCGTGCCCGGCTATCCCGCCCATCCGGACATGCTGGCCTGGCTCGGTGAGGCCGCAGCCTCAACCGCCTATACCGGATACGGCGCGATCGAGGGCGAAGCTGTGCTGCGCGACGCCTATGCGGCCCATGTCGCCGAGCTCTATGGTGCTTCGGTCACGGCCGACAACATCCACATCACCTCGGGCTGTAACCAGGCCTTCATCTGCACGGCGATGGCGATTGCCGGCGCGGGCGACACGATCCTGATGACCAACCCCTATTACTTCAACCAGGAAACGACGCTGTCGATGCTCGGCATCAATGTCGAACTCGTGCCCTGCGATGCCGGTGCCGGCTTCCTGCCGGAGGTCGATGCGATCGCCGCAGCGCTTCACCCCGGCATCCGCGCGCTCGCGCTCGTTTCGCCCAACAACCCGACCGGCGCTGTCTATCCGCCGGAGCTGCTCGCCCGTATCCATGAAGCCTGCCGTGCCAAGGGCGTCTGGCTGATCCTAGACGAGACCTATCGCGACTTCCTGCCGGATGCCTCCGTCGCTCCGCACGGCCTGCTCACAACCGAAGGCTGGCAGGAGAGCTTCATCGGCCTCTACAGCTTCTCCAAATCCTTCTGCATTCCGGGCCATCGCCTGGGCGCGATCACCGCCGGCCCCGCCGTTGTCGAACAGGTGACGAAGATCATGGACAACTTGCAGATCTGCGCGCCGCGCTCCGCCCAGGCCGCGGTCGCCAAAGCGATCCCGGCACTTGCCGACTGGCGACAGGGCAACCGCGCCGAGATCGCGGCCCGTGCCGATGCACTTCGCGACGTGATGAGCCGCCTGCCGAAGTGGAAGCTGCAGGCGGTCGGCGCCTATTTCGCCTATGTCCGCCACCCCTACCCGGATATCGACTCGCAGTTCATCGCCGAGAAGCTGGCCAAGCTCGCCGGCGTAGTCTGCCTGCCCGGCGACTATTTCGGCGAGGGCCAGGAAAACTACCTGCGCTTCGCCTTCGCCAATGCAGATGCCGACACGATCCGCCAGCTCGAAGAGCGGCTGGCGAACTTCACGCCGCCGGGTCTCTGAGACTTTGAACGACGCAATTCCGGACGGAAAACCGCCTCACACTTTTCCTGGAATTGCTGTCGGGCCTGGACCTGTTTTGAAGAAAGCGCGCGGCGTTATCCGCGCCGCGCGATCAGGATACCGACAAGCACGATCGCCCCGCCGATCGCCTGCATCATGCCAACCGGTTCGGCAAGCAGGATCCAGGCGAGGATCGCCGCCACGACCGGCTGCAACAGCAGTGTGAGCGACGAAAACGCAGGCGGCAGATAGGCGAGCGCATAGGTGATCGCCACCTGCCCGCCGGCATGGCTGACGAAGGCCAGGCCAAACAGCATCGACCAGCCGAACGCCGTCGGCGGCAACAGCGTCGGCTCGAACAGGACGGCCATCGGCAGCATGCAGATCGCAGCCGAAGCCGTGCTCCAGATCATGATGCGTACGGTGCTGAAGAGACTGCGCAGCTGTCCGATCGCCAGGATGTAACCGGCATAAAACATTGCCGCAACGACGGCGACGCCATCGCCGAGCAGATTGCCATCACCCAGCGCCATCGGGCCGCCCTTGAGGGTGATCACACCGATCACAGCCGTCACCAGCCCGACGGCAAAGACAACGCTGATCCGCGCCCGGAACAAGAGCCAACTGGCAAGCGTCACGAAGACAGGAGCGAGATTGGCAAGCAACGTCGCATTGGCAACCGATGTCTTGGTCAGCGCATAGTGCCAGGCACCGAGATCGATCGCCAGGAACACGCCCGGCAGGATCAGAAGCGCATATTCCGAGAGCTTTTCCGGTCGCCGCCCCCCGGCGCCCTCGGGACGAAACCAGGTCCAGGCGAGAAGCGGGATCAAGGCCAGCGCCACGCGCCAGAAGGCGGTCGCCATCGGCCCGACTTCCGACAGCCGCACGAAGATCGGCGAGCCGCCGATCGCAGCGCCGCCAATGAGAAGGGCAGCCATGGCAACGCGATTATGGGAATGGGAAGCTTGGGTCACGGGAGGCATCCGGAAGGGCACGGTCGTCTGGGGCGGTAAGCCGACGAGCTACCAGATGCGGACGACCGGTGACAGCCCTGCAAGCGCCGAAGCCTGAAAGAAAAAACGGCCGCCGCAGATTGCGACGGCCGTCGTTCAAGCACGTAGCGCTGTATTCAGGCAGCGTCGGGAACGTGAACGGTCTTCACTTCGAGGAAGTCCTCAAGGCCGAACATACCGCCTTCGCGACCGTTGCCGGACTGCTTGTAGCCGCCGAACGGGCTGCCGTAGCGGTGCGGCCCGCCATTGATGTGCACCATGCCGGCGCGCAGGCGTCCGGCGACGCGCTCGGCCCGCTCCGGGTTGCCCGTCTGCACATAGGCGGCAAGGCCGTAATTGGTGTCGTTGGCAATCGCGATCGCCTCCTCCTCGGTGTCGAAGGGAATGATCGCCAGCACCGGACCGAAGACTTCCTCGCGGGCGATGCGCATCTCGTTGTTGACGTCGGCAAAGATCGTCGGCTTGACGAAGTAGCCGGTCTCGAAGCCCTCCGGCTTGCCGGCGCCACCGACAAGCAGCCGCGCGCCTTCGGCAATGCCGGCCTCGATCAGCGCCTGCACCCGGCCGAACTGGACATGGCTGACGAGCGGACCGATATGGCTGCCTTCCTGCGTCGGGTCACCCACCTTCGCCTCGCGGCCGACGCGCTTGGCGATCTCGACCACCTGGTCGTAGACGTTGCGCTCCACCAGCATGCGGGTCGGCGCGTCGCAGGACTGGCCGGAATTGTTGAAGCATTCGAGCACGCTGCCGGTAACGCGATCTTCTAGATCGGCGTCGGCAAAGACGATGTTCGGCGACTTGCCACCGAGCTCCAGCGTCACGCGCTTGACCGTCTCGGCCGCATCCTTGCTGACGGCGATGCCGGCGCGGGTCGAGCCGGTAAATGACATCATATCGATGTCGGGATGCTTCGAAAGTGCTGCACCGGCGTTGATGCCGTCGCCGTTGACGAGGTTGAAGACGCCAGCGGGGAAACCCGCCTCATGCACCATTTCGGCATAAAGCATGGCGTTGAGCGGCGTGAACTCGCTCGGTTTCAGGATGCAGGTGGAGCCGGTCGCGAGCGCCGGCACCACCTTCAGCGCGATCTGGTTGATTGGCCAGTTCCAGGGGGTGATCAGGCCGCAGACGCCGATCGGCTCGCGCAGGATCACGTCGCCGTTCGGCAGCCGGTCGCGGCTCTTCAGCCGCTTCAGAGCGTCGATGAAGCCTTGCAGGTGACCGACGCCGACGTCGGCCTGCTGTTCGCGGGTCATGGTCTTCGGCGCGCCGAGTTCCATGGTGATGGTGTCGACCATCTCGTCATAGCGGCGCTTGTAGACAGCAAGCAGCTTTTCAAGCAGCGCCAGGCGTTCTTCGACGCTCGTCCGGCTGTAGGTGGCAAAGGCCTTCTTGGCGGCGGCAACGGCCCGGTCGATGTCCGCGGCTGTGCCCATCGAGATCACCGCAACCGGCTTTTCCGTTGCCGGGTTCAGCACCTCGAGATCGTTGGCGACGATGGGATCCACCCAGGCGCCGTTGATGTAAAACTTGCGTTTGTCGAGCATTCGCTCCTCCTTCCCGTCAGTTTGTCTTTTCTTTCTCCGCTAGCCAGTCCCGGATCAGAGCGCGATAACGCTCGCCCGAAAAGCTCGGAAAATGTCCGCCGTGAACGATACGCGCGGGTATCTTCAGCAGCCGTTCCATCGACGCCAGGTAGTCGTCGGCATTGGAATGATAGGTGTCCTCGATCAGCGGTCCGTCGTAGAGGATGTCGCCCGAGAACATGATACCGGTCTTCGCCTCATAGAGCGC
This sequence comes from Ensifer sp. ZNC0028, assembly GCF_000799055.1. NCBI lineage: Bacteria > Pseudomonadati > Pseudomonadota > Alphaproteobacteria > Hyphomicrobiales > Rhizobiaceae > Ensifer > Ensifer sp. ZNC0028. The sequence continues at coordinate 39,198 of NZ_JTLA01000007.1, read as the reverse complement.
GATGCCGCCGGGCGAATGGCCGGGCGTGTGGATCACCTCGAAGACCCGGTTACCGAGATCGATATGGTCGCCGTCTTCGAGCAGCCGCGTCGCCGGCGCCGCCTTCACCGCGTAGGTGGTCGAGAGATAGGGCTCGGGTGGCAGCGCATCGAAGATCTCGTCGGCCACATAGGGGTCGGCGAGCGTGTTCTTGCGGGTGGGATGCGCCAGAAGATCGGCTTCAGCGGAGTGCACACAACGGCAGTCGAACTCGTGATGGCAGCCGATATGGTCGAAATGGGTGTGGCTGGCGACGGCATCCAAGGCGCGCTCGGTGACGAGCGGCACCCATTGCCGGAGCGACACGACGCCCATGCCGCTGTCGACGAGGATGTCGCGGTCACGGCCGCGCACATGCCAAATGTTGCAGCGGTAGAATTCCTGGATATAGGGCTCGTCGATGGCGGTGACGTCGTCGTCGAGCCGTCTCACCCGGTACCAGTTCTCAGCGGAAATTCTCTGCATCATGCTACGCGTGTCCACCTGTGGCGGGCAAGGCTACGACGTCGGCGGCGCGCACGGCAAGCGGCACAATCTCGCCCTCGCGCACGCTTGCCGATTGCGGCAGGTGCGCCACCAGCGCCCTCGTATCGGCCGCGCAAGGCTGCAGGTGGCAGCGGTAATGCGTGCCGAAGAAGGCACTGCCGGCGACGCGCGCCTCACCAAGCGCCACGGTCGGCCCCTCTGCTTTGTCGTCGGCGCGGAAATGCTCCGGCCGTATGGTCAGCGTAATGCGGTCCCCGGCCTTCGGCGACGATGCGGTGAAATTGCCGGCCGGAAGCGCCAGGCTGCCGAGTGGCGTTTCGACATGGGCGGAGCTTGCGTCGGCCGCCGCCACACGGCCCGAAACGAAATTGACCTCGCCCATGAATCCCGCCGAAAACAGCGAGCGCGGGCGCATGTAGATTTCTGACGGCGGGCCGAAATCCTCGATCCGCCCCTGGTTCATCACCACGATGCGGTCGGCGATCGCCATCGCCTCTTCCTGGTCGTGGGTGACATGCACGAAGGTCGTGCCGACGCGCTTCTGGATCGCCTTCAACTCGTCCTGCATCTGGCGGCGAAGCTTCAGGTCGAGCGCGCCGAGCGGTTCGTCGAGCAGAAGCACATCCGGATCGACCGCCAGCGCCCGGGCGAGCGCCACGCGCTGGCGCTGGCCGCCGGAGAGCTCATGCGGCCGCTTGCCGGCCGACGCTTTCAAGCCCACGAGATCGAGGAAGCCGAGCGCCTTTTCGTCGCGCTCGGCCTTGGCAAGGCCGCGCATCCGGAGGCCAAAGCCGACATTGTCGACGAGGCGCATGTGCGGAAACAGCGCATAGTCCTGGAACATCGTCGTCGTCGGGCGCTTGGCCGGCGCCACATAGGTCATGTCCTGCCCGGCGATCGTCACGCGGCCGGCGCTCGGCGACTGAAAGCCGCCGAGGATCGACAGAAGCGTGGTCTTGCCGCAGCCCGACGGCCCGAGCAACACGATGAACTCGCCGGCCCGGATGTCGAGGGAGACATTGTCCAGCGCCGTGAAGGCTCCGAAGATCTTGCTGACGTTTTCGATCGAGACGGAAGCGGTCATTGTTTTTTCGTCCTTCCGAACAAAGAGAGCTCGAGGATGAGGAGAATGGCTACCGAGGCGAGGAACACCAGCGAGCCGATGGCATTGGTCTTGGGGTTGAGGCCGGAGCGCAGCATGCTCCAGATCTCGACCGGCAGCGTCACGTCGAAGCGCGACAGCAAAAAGGCGATGATGAACTCGTCCCAGCTGAAGGTGACCGAGAGGAAAAAGGCGGCGAGGATCGACGGCATCAGCATTGGCGCCGTTACCAGCGCCATCACCTTGAAATCGTTGGCGCCGAGGTCACGCGCCGCCCGCTCGATGTTGATGTGATGATCGCCCATCGAGGCATAGATGATGGCAAAGCAGAGCGGCAGGTTGATCACCACATGGCCAATACCGACGGTCATCAGCGACAACGGAATGTGCAGTGCGTTCATCAGCGACAAAAGGCCGAGCGCGATGATCAGGTAACTGACCGTCATCGGCGCGATCAGCAGGCCGCGCTGCAGGGCAGAGCCCGGCAGCTTGTATCGCGCGAGCGCGTAAGCCGCGAGAAAGCCGAGCAGCACGGAGATGGTGGAGGAGATAAGCGCCACGACCATCGAGTTGCCAAGCGCTGCCATCAGCTTCCGGTCGGCGAACACCGCCTCGTACCATTGCAGCGAAAAGCCGTTGAACGGCGGCACCGGTAGACGGCCGTCCTGGAACGAGAACAGCACCAGCACGGCGACCGGCAGGAAAATGAAGGCGTAGACGAGGACGAGATAGGTCCAGGAGAGCACGCTTGCAAAGATCTGGCGCAGCATGGTCAGGCCCTCTCGATCTTCAGCCAGCGGGCGCAGGCCACATAGGCGACGGTGACGGCGAGCATCAGGACGATCGACAGCGCCGCCGCCATCGGGAAATCCGCGCGGCGCCCGAGCTGCAGCATGATGATCTGCGGCAGCACCAGCTCGTTGTTGCCGCCGAGGATCTGGGGCGTCACGTAGTCGCCGATGCACAGAACGAAGGTGAGGAAGGCGCCTGTCATGATGCCCGGCAGCGTCAGCGGCAAGACGACATGCCAGAAGGTCTGGAAGGCGTTCGCGCCGAGGTCGGCCGCCGCGCGCCGATAGTTCGGCGACAGCTGGATCAGGTTGGAATAGATCGTCAGCGTCAGAAGCATAACGAAGAAATGCACGAAGCCGATGACCGTCGCCGTGCGGGTGCTGGCAAGTTCCAGCGGCTCGGAAATCAGGCCAATGTTCAGGAACAGCTGGTTGATCACGCCGTTCTTCGACAGCACCAGCAGCCAGGAATAGGAGCGCACCACGTAGGAGGTCCAGAACGGCAGGATCGCCAGGATCAGCGCCATGCGCTGCAGCCGCTTCGGCACCCGCTCGGCGATGATCCAGGCGAGCGGATAGGCAAGCAGCACCGAGATCACCGTGACGATGACGGTGATTTCGAGCGAATTGACCAGCCCCTGGAACAGCGCGTTTTCGGAGAAGAAGCGGATGTAGTTGTCGAAGTTCCAGGCATGAACGATGTCCCGCCCTTCGCGCTTCCAGAGGCTCATCGCCGCCATGAAGGCGAAGGGCACGACGAAGAAGGCAATGGTCCAGAGCAGCGCCGGAGCAACGAAGCCCCAGGCCTTGCGGCGGTCGGCGTCTTCAAGCGCTGTCGCTGATGTCAAAGCGGTGTCTGCCATTACCGTCCCAGATCAAAGGATTTCGGGCGAGCAAAGAAAAAGGGCGAGCGCGACGCGACGCGCCCGCTGCTGTCGTTACTGCTGCAGCATCTCCGTCCAGGCATCCTGGAACTTCTGGTCGAGTTCGGCCGAGGGGATCGGATAGAGCTGCGTCTTCTTCAGGTATTCGGCCTGCTGGTCGAAGCGAAGTGCTGCCTTCTGCTTGTCGGTCAGATGCTCGCCTGCCTTGGCATTGGCCGGCATCGCCCAGTAGCAAGAGGAGGTTGCAAGCCGCGCCTGGCCCTCGGGGCTGACGATGTACTGAACGAACTTCAGCGACAGATCCTGCTTGGTCGAATCCTTCATCACGCCGATCGATTGCGCCCAGCGCACCGCACCCTGCTCGGGGATGGTCCAGTCGAGGCTCGGCTTGTCGGCCGAGAGAACCGCGGTGATCCATTCGCCGCCACCGACGAGGATGTCGACTTCGCCGGTCGCCAGCGCCGTCTGCGAGGAGACGACGTCGCTCACCTGTTTGGAAACCGCGCGCATCGCTGCGAGCTTTTCCTTGATCGCCGGCATGTCCGCGTCGCTCAGATCGGCAGTCTTCTTGCCGAGGCCAAGCCCGACGAGACCGATCATCGGCAGGTAGTAGTCGTAGAGCGCGATGCGGCCCTTGTACTTGTCCGACCAGATAATCGACAGGTCCTGCATGTCCTTCGGGTCGACCTTGGTCTTGTCGTAGGAAATCGTGTTGTAGCCGAACTTCTCGGTGACGGCGTAGGTCTTGCCGTCCTTCATGTTGTTCGCCTCCATGCGCACTTCCGGGAAGATATCCGCGGTCGGCAGCGCATCGGCCGGCATTTCGGCGAGTAGGTCGAGGTCGATGGCGCGATGCACATCGACACCGTCGATCACGAGCACGTCCCAGTCGCCCGGCTGCGACTGGTCGAGGATCGAGAGCCCTGCCCCGGTGCCCTCATAGACCTTGACGTTGACTTTCACGTCGTTGGCCTTCTCGAACGGTTCCAGAAGCGCCGGATCGGTGTGGTCGCACCAGACGAGCGCATTGAGCTCGTCCTGGGCAAAGACCGGCACAGGGGCCGCGACCGTCGACAGAGCGGCGATCGCGATTGCGGCCGTGGAGGAGAAAAAACGGCGCAGGCGCGCACCGTCACGAACGGACTTCATCATGCTGTTGCCCTCTTGTTTTGACGCTCGTTTCGGCGTCTTCAAAAAAAGATTGAATGAATTCATTTTTTAAGTCAATCTCAATTTTGAACCAATTCATAATTCGGGAAACACTGGAATGACAGGGCTGCGCGCACGGCAAAAGGCGGATCGAAACAGGCGAATTCTCGACGCCGCCGCCGTGCTTTTTCGCGAAGTCGGCTATGACAGCGCGCGCATCGAGGACATTGCCGAGCGCGCCGAAATCTCGGTCGGAACCTTCTACAACTACTATGAAAACAAGGGCGACATCCTGCTTGCGACCGTGTCGATGGAAGTCGAGGAAGTGCTCGCCGGCGGCGGATCGATCGTCGACAACCCGCCCGCCTCCGTCATGGGCGCACTCGATGCGCTGATCGGCGAATACTACGACCACTCGCTCTACTATCTCAGCAAGGAGATGTGGCGCACCGCCATGGCGATCGCCATCCAGCAGCCGGAAAGCCCGTTCAGCAAGCGCTATACCGAGCTTGACCGTCGGCTGTGCGATCAGGTTTCGACGCTGATCCGCAAGCTGCAGGCCAAGGGCGTCGTCGCAATCGATATCGACGCCGAGGCGGTCGGGGAGATGTTCTTCAACAATCTCAACATGATGTTCACCGAGTTTGCCAAGCGCGAACCGATGACGCTCGACGACCTCAAGGCCCGCGTCTCGCGCCAGAACCGCCCGCTGGCGACGCTGATCGCGGTGCGCTGACCATCACAAAAACCACCGGAGCAATCTGCTTCCGGATAAAGAGGGAACCCCATGAACGATCTCGAGCAGTCGGTGCTTCAGGCCGCCGACCGGCTGGTTGCCGCCTTCGCCCGCCACGACAGGACCGCCTATTTCTCGGCCTTTGCGCCGGAAGCGACCTTCATCTTCCACACGCTCGACCGGCCCCTGAAAAGCCGTGCCGAATACGAGGCAGAATGGTCGCTTTGGGAGGAACGGGACGGGTTTCGGGTGCGCGCCTGTCGGTCGAGCGAACGACATGTTCAGGCGCTGGGTGATGTCGCCGTCTTTACGCACCGCGTCGAGACCGAACTGGAATTCAATGGAGAGCCGGCGACTGCCGACGAGCGGGAAACCATCGTGTTCGGGCGGGCGGCATCGGGAGAATGGCTCGCCGTGCACGAGCATCTGTCACGGCAAAACTGAGACTGGCGTCAGAAGGCGCCGACGACGACGGCGCTGACGAAGGAAAACGCGGCCACGATGGCAATTGCGTGCGGAACCAGATGAACATGTGAGCGGCGTTGCGGTGTCGCCCCGAAAACAGCGTAGCGGGACTGGATCATCGGTTTCGCTGCGTTCATCGCGTCTCTCCGTTCCTGCGCGGGCCACGGCCCATCGACTGTCTTGTTCTCCTATATTCTCCATTGAGTTTGTAGATATTAAATTCCGCAAATCGCATAAATCGTAAAAAATCGGTTCGCCGCGATCGCGCTCCTCAATGGCGGTTGCGGTCGCGGTCCTGAAGATGTTTCGACCAGGTTTCGCTGAACCATGGCGTGAGCAGCGAAACGTCGGAGGCACGGTGCGAACCCTTGAGCGCGCTGTCGGTCTCGACGCAGGTCCAGACGGTGAAAGTGGTCAGCTCGTGTTTGCCGAAGGTCTGGATCAGCGGAATGTCCGCGGCGTCGCGGCCACGGGCGACCGCGATGCGCCCTGCCCGCCGCTGGTTGTTCTTGGCGTCGAAGGTATGCCAGCGATCACCGAGATAGACCTCGAACCAGGCATTGAAATCCATCGGTGCAGGATGGTCGCTCTGCGGCAGGTCTGCCATGTAGCCGTGAACATAGCGCGCCGGCATGTTCATGCAGCGGCAGAGGGTGATCGCCAGATGGGCGTAATCGCGGCTGACACCGACGCGGTCCTCATGGGTCTCGAGGGCCGTGCGCATCGCCTGGGCATAGCCATAGCTGAACACCAACCGCTCATGCACGTAGTCGCAAATCGCCTGGACGCGCTCCCAGCCGGCCGGCACGTCGCCGAACAGACGCCAGGCGAGCGCCCCCAGCCGGTCCGTCTCGCAATAGCGGCTGGCCGCCAGATAGGGCAGCGTTGCCGGCGGCAAGGTCTCGACCGGCACCGCCTCGGCCAGGGGATCTGACGCATCGAGCCTGCCGTCGTCTTCTAAGACCGCGTCATAGGAAAGCTTGAAATCCCCCTCCGGAGCCGTCATCCGCAGGCAGCCATTGCCATGCGGGTCGGTAATTTCCTCCATCTGAACCAGCGGAGACGGCAATGGTCCGTGCTCGCGGCGAAGCCCCGCTCGTCGCTCCTTCACCACGGAAAGATAGGTCATCATCGGCGTTGGTTGCGGACAGCGAATACCGATCTCATAGCCGAAGCGTACGAACATCTCAGACCTCCAAGTTCGACGAAAAGCAATGCTTTCCGTCTGTCTTGCCCCGCCCGATGACGTGGCACCCCCTTGGTATCCGTAGGCAGGGCCGCGCAGTCGGCCCCATGTCAGCAATTGCCATGCCCTCCCGCGGACAGGCCGATCCCGGAGCCGATAGTAGCGCATCCGGCAGCGAGGCGATATCGCGATCGTCGCGAAAACGCCCCTTCCCGCGTGCGCATTCGCTTAGGCTACAGTCGCCAGCCTTCAGCCTAAAGACCGACGGCGTCCTTGAACTGGTACCACCAGGAGCCGACCGTCGAATATTGCGCGCGGAACATGCGCCCGCCGGGGAATGGGTACCAGGGCAGTTTCTCGAAGACATCATAGCGCGTCGTGTCGCCGTCGATCGCCTCGGCGAGTGTGCGGCCGAACAGATGCGAACCGGTCACGCCGTGGCCGCTATAACCATGGGCGAAATAGGTGTTGCTGCCGATCCGCCCCATCTGCGGCACGCGGGTGAAGGAGAGCGCGAAGTTGCCGCTCCAGGCGTAATCGATCTTCACCCCCTTCAGCTGCGGAAACACCTTTTCGAGGTTGGGCTTGAGCTTGGCGACAACGTCGGCCGGGTCGGTTCCGCCATAGACGGTGCCGCCGCCGAAGATCATGCGCTTGTCGGCCGAGAGCCGGAAATAATCGAGAATGTAGCGCACGTCTTCGACGCACATGTCGCTCGGGATGAGCGAATGGGCGAGTTCTTCGCCAAGCGGCGCCGTGGTGATCATCTGCGTCGAGACCGGCATGACGCGCGAGACGAGCTTCGGCACCGCATCGCCGAGATAGGCATTGCCGCAGAGCACGACGATACGCGCCGAGACTTCGCCGCCTTCGGTATAGACCGTCGGCCGCGCCGCCTCGTGATCGACACGGGTCACCGGCGACTGTTCATAGATCGTGCCTCCGATGCTTTCGAAGGCGCGCGCCTCGCCGAGCACGAGATTGAGCGGATGCATGTGGCCGCCGGTCGTATCCAGCATGCCGCCGCAATAGGCGTCCGACGTGACGAGCTTGCTGAGCGCCTCACGGTCGAGAAGCTGGTGATCATCCATGCCGTATTTGCGCCAGAGCGCCTGCTTGGCTTCGAGCTCCTTCATGTGCGCCGGTGTGTAGGCGGCGTAGATGTTGCCCGGCTTCAGGTCGCAGTCGATCTGATACTGGCTGACGAGGCGGCGGATGATCTTGCCGCCTTCCTGCACAAGCCCGCCGATGAAGCGGGCGGCCTCGTCGCCGTAGCGCCGCTGGATCGTCGACAGGCTGGCGTTGAGACCGTTGACGACCTGGCCGCCATTGCGGCCCGACGCGCCCCAGCCGACCTGCGCGCCCTCGACGACCACGACCTTGTAGCCCTTTTCCGCCAGATGGATCGCCGTCGACAGGCCGGAATAGCCGGCACCGACGACGCAGATGTCGGTCGCGACGCGGCCCTGAAGGCGCACGGGCGTACGCACGATGTTGCGCGAGGCGGCGTAGTAGCTGGTCGGATAGCTGCCGTCGCCGGCATAGGATTTCTGTTTGGTAAGCATCAGACGATTTCCAGATAGGCGCTGAATTCGTAGTCCGTGACCTGCTCGGCAAAGCCTGCGATCTCCTGGCGTTTGCAGGCGATCAGCATCGAGCGCAGCACGGGATCGAAGATTTCGGCGGCAATCGGTCCTGCCTCGAAGGTGTCGACCGCTTGCCCCCAATCGGAGGGAATTTTGGGCAATTTCTCCGCTGCATAGGCACGGCCCGACACCGGCGCCGGCGGCTTCCACTTGTTGCGGATGCCGACGAGTGCGGCGCCGAGGATGGCCGCAATGACGAGGTAGGGATTGGCATCCGCGCCGGCGACACGATGTTCGATGCGGCGCGCATTGGGATTGCCGCCGGGAATGCGGATCGCCGAGGTGCGGTTCTCATACCCCCAGCACACGGCCGTCGGCGCATGCGTGTCGGGCCGCAGCCGCCGGTAGGAATTGAAGTGCGGCGCAAAGAGCAGCGTCGTCTCGGCCATGCCGCGCAAGAGACCGGCAACGGCATTCTTGAGGATCGGAGACCCCTCGTCACTGCCGTCGTTGAAGACGTTGTTGCCCTCCTCGTCGAGCAGGCTGAAATGGACATGCATGCCGTTGCCCGAGCGGGTGCCATAGGGCTTGGCCATGAAGGTCGCAGCAAGACCATGCTTGCGCGCCACACCCTTGACGATGCGCTTGAAGAAGATCGCGTCGTCGGCCGCCTTCAGCGGGTCATCCGTGTGAAGCAGGTTGATCTCGAACTGGCCGATGCCATTTTCGGCGATCGCCGCATCCGCCGGCACGTTCTGCCGGGCGCATTCCTTGTAGACGTCGGAGAAGAACTCGCCGAAGTCGTCGAGCTCGTCGATCGACAGGATCGCATCGGAATCGAGACGCTTGCCGGTATAGGGCGAGATCGGCGGCACCGCGCTGTCGGGCTCAGGATCGATCAGGTAAAACTCCAGTTCGGTCGCGACGACGGGGCGAAGGCCGAGCTCCTTGTATTCCCGCACGACCGCCGCCAGGGCCTGGCGCGGATCGGCAAGAAACGGCTTGCCGTCCTCGAGCTGCAGCCAGAGTGGCACAAGCGCGCTCGGCCGCGAGGTCCAGTTGACCGGCAGCGCGCCGCGGCCGGTGACGCCGCAAATACCGTCCCGGTCGCCGCTCGCAAACACCTGCTCGCTGTTGATGATGTCCTCGCCCCACACGTCGACGCCGACGATCGAGAGCGGCATGCGGATGCCGCCGCCGAGAACCTTCCCCGCCTGTTCCACCGGCACGCGTTTGCCCCGCATGATGCCGTTGAGGTCGCAGACGACCGCCTGGATGCTTTCGATCGGCCCGTTCTGCTCGAGCCATGCCTTGAATGCGCTGGGATCTTCCGCGTCGAGCGACATATCGCAAATCTCTTTTTGTGATCACATTTTCAGAAAGTTGACATAATTCAGGAATTGGAGTCAAGCAGCGGCAGTGCTATCAGGCATTTGACGTAGAGCGGGGCGCGCAAAAGTGTATGCAGGCGTTTGCCAAACGCCGCTCTCGCTGATGAGAAAACCATCGCAATTCGGGCAAAAGGACATGCGCACTTGAAACCCCTTGTCTTACCGCCGCTGGTGCGCCCCGATGGCATGACGACGCACGACTATGCCTTTCACCGGCTGCGCCAGGCGATCATGGTCGGCGCGTTCCGACCCGGCACCTCCGTCACCATTCGCGGCCTGGCCGAGGCGCTTGAAAGCAGCCCCACTCCGGTGCGCGAGGCCTTGCGACAACTCACCTCGATCGGCGCGCTGCAGTTCCTCGAAAACCGCCGCATCGTCGTCCCGCACATCACCCCTGCCCGCTTCGAGGAACTGATCTCGTTGCGCATCGCGCTCGAAAGCCATGCCGCACGCCGGGCCGTCGCCCATCTCTCCGAACGCCAGATCGAGAAGATCATGGCCATCGACGACAGCATCGAGACGGAGATCCGTCGGGGTGACAAGGTGGCGGCGCTGATCGCCAACCAGGCGTTTCACCGGATGATCTACACGGCCAATCCCGACGCGGTCGCCATGCCGCTGATCGAGAGCGTCTGGCTGCAGCTCGGCCCGATCCTCGGGATCGCCATGGAACACGTGACCGAACTCTACGTCGTCGATCGCCACCGCGAGGCGATCGAGGCGCTGAGGCGCCGCGACGAGAACGCTGCCGCCGACGCCATCGCTGCCGACATCCGCGAGGGCATCGGCGGCTTCGACCAGCAGGCGGTCGCGCGGTTGCTGCGCTTGGCCGCCTGAGATCACTGCCGTCAAAATTTTAGTGTGACTAAAATTCCGTATTGACAACGTTCAATCACGGCACCAAAGTCGTGCAAATACAGACGCATAGTGACGGGAAGCGAGCAGCTTCCCGGCTTCATGTCCGTGCATTCGAGGGGGAGGAGTCCGCTTGAAGAGCCAAAGACCCAAGTCCCGCCGCAAGACAGGCGCGGGCCTCAAGCATTCCCCATAGCCGACTTTGCGCCGATCTCCGGCGCTCCTTTCATCCATCACTGTCGACCGCAGCCGCCTGACCGGTTGGCGACATCTGATTTTCTCAAGCCAGAATTGGAAACACCATGAAAGAACTCACCAAGAGCCGTTTTGCGGCGCTCCGCCGCACGATGGCCGAAAGCAATGTCGGCCTCATCGCGCTGGCCCCAGGATCGCACATGGATTGGCTGATCGGCTACCATCCGCATCCCGACGAACGTCCGTGCCTGCTTCTCATCGGCCCGGAAAAGGAAGCGTTCCTGATGCCGGCGCTGAATGCCGAAGGCACGCGCGAGCACACCGATATCGCCTTCCACAACTGGGCCGACGACATTGGCCCGAGCGACGCCCTGACCGCAGCGCTTGCCGATGTCGGCGCCGCAAAGCCCGGCCGCGTCGTGCTCGACGAAACCATGCGCGCCGATTTCGCGCTGCTGCTCATCGATGCGCTGCCTCAGGATACCGCCCGCGAGTTCACGCCGGCAACGCTTGGGAGCCTGCGCATGCGCAAGGACAAGAGCGAATACGCGCTTCTGAAGATGAACGCCGGCATCGCCGATCGCGCCATGCAGGCGGCATTCTCCAAAATCCGCCCGGGCATGACCGAGAAGGAACTGGCCGCCGACATCCGCGCGCACTTCGCCTCGGAAGGTGCTGCACCGGCCTTCTGGATCGTCGGCGCTGGCGGCAACGGCGCCTTCCCGCATCACTCCGCCAGCGAGCGGGTGATCGAGGAAGGCGATGCCGTCGTCATCGACATCGGCGGCCGCAAACAGGGCTTCCCGAGCGACATTACCCGCATGGCGATCGTCGGCCGCGCGCCCGAAGGCTATGGGCAGATCCACACGATCGTAGAAAGAGCCGTCCAGGCGGCCCTGAAGGCGGCTCGCCCGGGCGTTCTCGCCAAAGAGGTCGATGCTGCCGCCCGTAAAGTGATCTCGGACGCCGGCTACGGCGAGTACTTCGTCCACCGCACCGGCCACGGCATGGGCATCGACGGTCACGAACCGCCCTACATCACCGCGACCTCGGAAACCGTGCTGGAAGAAGGAATGGTCTTCTCCATCGAGCCCGGCATCTATCTGCCCGGTCGCTTCGGCATCCGCCTCGAGGATATCGTCATCCTGCGCGAGGATGGGCCGGAGGTTCTCTCCTCGCTTCCCCGCGACGTTCACGTCGCGAAGGTCTGATCAAAGTTGCGGCGCCCCAGGGCGCCGCTTCTCTTTGCGGTTTTGCCAGCCTTGCGGCTATTGAACCGGCCGCTTGCGCGGCTTTGCCACCTCGCTCCCCTTCTTGCGAGGTTGCTTCTTGTAGACGGGCTGCTGCTGCTCGACCGGCGGCCAGATCCAGTAATAACCATAGGGCTTGCGCTGGATCCCCTCGTAATACTCGCCCTTCCGCGTCCGCATCTGCGCCTCGGCATCCCCCGCAGCCGTCGCCATGACGAAGAATGCGCCGAGCACGGCTGCGACCACGAACTGATATTCCCATTTCATCATCACCAGAGCTCCTTGCCTCCCTTGTCTACGCCTGAGGCGGGCGGGGTCAACCGCTGTGCGTCTATCAGTTCTTGCTTGACGACCCCAACCAGCTTGATCATATTGGTGAGATGTCAGACCAATTTGGCCTCTGGGGAGGGAGCCGAATGAATGAACCGGCAAGAGCGGCACTGATGCCCCTGCCCCCGGCCGACCGGGCCCAGCAGGTGATTGCCGCATTGGCTGACTACATCGAACAATCGGGGCTCAAAGCCGGCGAGCGCCTGCCGGCCGAGCGCGAACTGATGACGGCGCTGGCCGTCGGCCGCTCGACCATCCGCGAAGTCATCCGCCACTTTCAGGCGCTCGGCGTCGTCGAGGCACGCAAGGGCAGCGGCACCTATCTCTTGCGCACGATCTCCGGCGCCACCGTCCATATGCCGCTCACGCTCGACGCCGCGCATCTGCGTGACGTGCTGTTGATGACGCTCGAAGTGCGCCGGGGCATCGAGGTCGAGGCAAACATGGTCGCCGCGCGCCGGCGCACCGAAGACGACCTGAAGATCATCGAAATCAAGCTCAACGAGATGGAGCGCGTGCACATCGCCAAGGGCACGTCGGGGCCGGAAGACCTCGCCTTTCACCTGGCGATCTACGACGCCACCCACAATCCGCTGTTTCGCCAGCTGCTCGAACAGATGCGCGAGGCCTTCGAGCGCTTCTGGGACCATCCTTTCGATCGAACGGACTTCGCCCGTCGCTCCTTCCCGTTCCACCGCACCCTCTTCAACGCGATCGCCGCTCAGGACCCTGAGACTGCTCGCGAAGAAACGCTGAAAATCCTCGCGATCGTCGAGGAAGACATCAAGGAAATGTCCAAATGACCAACGGCCTCGATCCGTTCGACCATGCCTCGCTGATCGTCGCGCATGACGAAGGCCACGCCTTCGACGCCGTCGTGCCGCCGATCGTGCAGACTTCGCTTTTCACCTTCAAGGACTACGACGACATGGTCGCCTCCTACCGGGGCGAGCGCGTGCGGCCGATCTATACCCGCGGCCTCAACCCGACCGTGCGCATGTTCGAGGAGATGCTGGCGAAACTCGAAGGCGGCGAGGACGCGATCGGCTTTGCGAGCGGCATGTCGGCGATCTCCTCCACGGTGCTCTCCTTCGTCGAGCCGGGCGATCGCATCGTCGCCGTCAACCACGTCTACCCTGATGCCTTCCGACTCTTCGGCACGCATCTGAAGCGCATGAAGATCGAGGTAACCTATGTCGACGGCCGCGACGAGGAAGCGGTCGCCAAGGCGCTACCCGGCGCCAAGCTCTTCTACATGGAAAGCCCGACGAGCTGGGTGATGGACACCCACGATGTCGCTTCCCTTGCCCGCCTTGCCAAGAACCAGGGTATCATCACCGCGATCGACAACAGCTGGGCAAGCCCGATCTTCCAGCAGCCGATCTCGCTCGGCGTCGACCTCGTCATCCACTCGGCTTCCAAGTATCTCGGCGGTCACTCTGATGTCGTCGCCGGCGTCGTCACCGGATCGAAGGAACTGATCGGCCGCATCCGCTCGGAAGCCTATCCCTATCTCGGTGGCAAGCTCTCGCCCTTCGACGCCTGGCTCCTGATCCGTGGCCTGCGCACCCTGCCGATCCGCATGAAGTCGCACGAACGCTCGGCGCTTGAAGTCGCGCGGCGGCTGCAGGCCCATCCGCTGGTCGAAAAGGTCTGCCACCCCGGCCTCGGCAACACCCTGCCGCCCGGGCTCTCGGGCACGTCCGGCCTCTTCTCCTTCATCTTCCGCGAGGGTGTCGATGTCCGGCGCTTCGCCGATCATCTCGAACTCTTCAAGCTCGGCGTTTCCTGGGGCGGACATGAAAGCCTCATCGTGCCGGGCGAAGTCGTGCTGTCGCAGAAAGCCCAGCCGAATTCCGCGGCCGCCTTCGGCATCTCGCCGCGGTCGGTACGGCTGCATGTCGGTCTGGAGGGAACGGAGGCCCTCTGGAGCGATCTCGAGGCGGCGCTCGCCGTCGCTTCGACTGACTGACAGGAGCGGGATGCAACGCCCGTTCCGCCCACTTTGAACCAAAACCAACGAGAAAAGAGGGAACAGACATGAAGAAACTGATCACTGCCACACTTCTCGCCACGCTCATGGCCGGAAGCGCGCTCGCCGACACCAAGCTGAAACTGGTCGAAGTCATCACCAGCCCGGAGCGCACCGAGACGCTGAAGTCGATCGTCGCCAAGTTCGAGGCCGCCAACCCTGGCACGACGGTCGAGATCATCTCGCTTCCCTGGGGCGAAGCCTTCCAGAAATTCGCCACCATGGTCTCGGCCGGCGAACTGCCTGATGTGATGGAAATGCCCGACACCTGGCTGTCGCTCTATGCCAACAACGGCATGCTCGAAAGCCTCGAGCCCTACCTCGCCAAGTGGGAGCACACGGGCGGGCTGACGGAACGCGCGCTCGAACTCGGCCGCGACATCAACGATACCGCCTACATGCTGCCCTACGGCTTCTATCTGCGCGCGATGTTCTACAACAAGAAGCTGCTCTCGGAAGCCGGCGTCAACGAGCCGCCGAAGACGATGGACGATTTCGTCAAGGCATCTGAAGCCGTCTCCAAGCTTCCTGGCAAATCCGGCTACTGCCTGCGCGGCGGCCCGGGCGGCCTCAACGGCTGGGTGATGTTCGGCGCGACGATGGCCGGCAGCAACACGTTCTTCAACGAGGACGGCACCTCGACCATGAACAGCGAAGGCTGGGTCAAGGGTCTGACCTGGGTGATCGACCTCTACAAGAAGGGGCTGGCGCCGAAGGACAGCGTCAACTGGGGCTTCAACGAAATCGTCGCCGGCTTCTACAGCGGCACCTGCGCCTTCCTCGACCAGGATCCGGACGCGCTGATCGCCATTGCCGAGCGCATGAAATCGGAAGATTTTGGCGTCACCACCATGCCGAAGGGCCCGAGCGGCAAGGCGTTTACCACCATCGGCTTCGCCGGCTGGTCGATGCTGTCTGCAAGCCAGAACAAGGACCTCTCCTGGAAGCTGATCGAAACGCTCGAAGGACCGGAAGGCAACATCGAGTGGAACAAGCGCACCGGTGCGCTGCCGGTGCACAAGTCGGCCGAGAAGGACCCCTTCTACGCGAGCGCTCAGTTCAAGGGCTGGTTCGACGAACTCGCCGACAAGGACGTCGTCCTGACGGTCATGCCGACCTACCTCGAGGAATTCGCCTTCTTCAAGGATTCGCTCGCCATCAAGACGACCCAGGAAGCGCTGCTCGGCGACATCACGCCGGAACAGCTCGCCAACCAGTGGGCGGAATACCTGACCAAGGCGCAGCAGAAGTTCCTTGCCAGCAAGAAGTAAGCCTTCAGCCGGCGGCGGCTTTCCGCCGCCGGCCGTTTGATCTCGCGCGGAACAAAATGGGCGCGGTCTCCGCCCTTTCCGCTCCGACCTAGAATCGAGGCACGCCCGAAAAACCGGCGGCCGCACAGGGGAAATTTCGATCGATGGCCTATGTCGCCCGCCAAAGCGGCCTGCCGGCAAGCAGGACGCCGCTGAAGAAGCGCATCGCCGATGGCGCCGCACCCTATCTCTATAGCGCGCCGGCGCTGATCCTAATCGTCACCGTGATGCTGGTGCCGCTGGTGCTTGGTGTCTCCTACGCCTTTCGCGACATCCAACTCCTGAACCCGTTCTCCGGCGCCTATATCGGCCTCGATCACTTCCGGGCGCTGTCCGAGGATCAGGCCTTCTACCGGGCGCTGCGTAATACGCTCTGGTGGACCGGCGCCTCTGTGTTCTTCCAGTTCGTCTTCGGCCTGATCCTGGCCCTGCTGCTCGATAAACCCTTCTATGGCCGCGGGCTCGCCCAGGCGCTCGTCTTTTTACCCTGGGCGGTGCCTAGCTTCCTTGCAGGCCTCAACTGGGCCTGGCTGTTCAATCCGGTCGTCGGCCCCCTGCCGCACTGGTTCTACGCGCTCGGCCTCATGAGCGAGCCGCACAACATCCTGTCCGACCCGCAGCTTGCCATGTGGGGGCCAATCGTCGCCAATGTCTGGTGGGGCATTCCCTTCTTCGCCATCACGCTGCTAGCCGCCCTCCAGGCGATCCCGCGCGACCTCTATGAGGCCGCAAGCATTGACGGCGCCGGCCCGGTCCAGCGCTTCCTCTCGATCACGCTGCCATTCCTCGCGCCGACGATCGCCATCACCATCCTGTTGCGCACCGTCTGGATCTCGAACTTCGCCGACCTGATCATCGTCATGACCAATGGCGGACCGGCCGACCGCACCCAGATCGTCGCCAGCTACATCTTCACCCAGGCCTTCAAGCGGCTGGATTTCGGTTACGCCTCGGCGATCGCGCTCGTGCTTCTGGCGCTGCTGCTCGCCTATTCGATGCTGATCGTCATCCTGCGCCAATGGCTGCTGAGCAAGGATTGAACCGATGCGCGCCAAACCGCTTTTCCTCACCATCGCGCACCGGCTGGCAATCCTTGCCTATATCGCCTTTGCGCTCTTCCCGCTCTATTGGCTGTTGAAGGTCGCGGTCACGCCGAACGACCTACTCTATTCCGAAGGCATTCGGATGTGGCCGTCGCGCGCCAGCCTCGAGCACTTCGACTTCGTGCTCCGCCACAGCGCATTTCCTGTCTTCTTCAAGAACAGCCTGATCGTCTCGGGCTCGACTGCCGTCATCGTCACCATTCTCGCCTCGCTCTCGGGCTATGCCCTGTCGCGCTTCAACTTCCGCGGCAAGTACTGGCTGGTGGCGCTGATGCTTCTGACGCAGATGTTCCCGCTGGTGATGCTGGTGGCGCCGATCTTCAAGATCCTCTCGCCGATGGGCCTCACCAACAGCCTGACCGGCCTCGTTATCGTCTACACCGCCTTCAACGTGCCCTTCGCCACCTTCCTGATGCAGTCCTTCTTCGACGGCATCCCGAAGGACCTGGAGGAAGCGGCGATGATCGACGGCGCAACACAGTTCGTCGCCTTCCGCCAGATCATCCTGCCGCTGACGCTGCCGGGCATCGCCGCCACGCTCGGCTTCGTCTTCACCGCCGCCTGGAGCGAACTGCTGTTCTCGCTGATGCTGATCTCCGGCAACGATCAGGCGACCTTCCCGGTTGGACTTTTGTCCTTCGTGTCGAAGTTCTCCGTCGACTTCGGGCAGATGATGGCCGCCGGCGTGCTCGCGCTCATCCCCGCCTGCCTCTTCTTCCTGCTCATTCAACGCTATCTCGTCCAGGGCCTCACGGCCGGCGCGGTCAAAGGCTGAGGATTGCTCTCATGGCTTCCATCGATATCGCCAATATCCAGAAATCCTACGGCATCCACCCGGTCCTGCACGACGTCGATCTCAAGATCGGCGACGGCGAGTTCGTCGTGCTCGTCGGCCCGTCCGGTTGTGGCAAGTCCACGCTTCTGCGCATGATCGCCGGCCTTGAAAGCGTCACCTCGGGCGAGATCCGCATCGCCGGCAAACGCGTCAACGAGCTGGCGCCAAAGGACCGCGACATCGCGATGGTCTTCCAGTCCTATGCGCTCTATCCGCATATGTCGGTCGCCAAGAACATGAGCTACAGCCTGAGGCTTCGGAAGACGGCCAAGGAGAAGATCGCAAGCGTCGTTTCAGGGGCAGCCGCCAAGCTCGGGCTCGATCCGCTGCTCGAGCGCCGTCCGCGCGCGCTCTCGGGCGGCCAGCGCCAGCGCGTCGCCATGGGCCGTGCCATCGTTCGCGAACCCAAGGCGTTTCTCTTCGACGAGCCGCTCTCGAACCTCGACGCCCGCCTGCGCGAACAGATGCGCGCCGAAATCAAGAAGCTGCACAAGGACCTCGGTGCCACCTCGATCTACGTCACCCACGACCAGATCGAGGCCATGACGCTCGCCGACCGCATCGTCGCCATGAACGGCGGCTTCGTGCAGCAGGTCGGGAGCCCGCTCGACCTCTACGACCGGCCGGCCAATCTCTTCGTCGCCGGCTTCATCGGCTCGCCGGGCATGAACTTCTTCGAGGGCACCTACCGCAACGGCGCCGCTCCCCGCTTCGAAACAGATGGTGGCATCGTCATCCCGGCTCAGCCGCATCCTGCCCTCGCCGACGGCGGCAAGGCGACGCTCGGTATCCGGCCGGAACATGTGGAGATCGGCGTCGAAGGCCCGGATGCGCTGAAGGCCAATGTCGACCTGGTCGAGCCGACCGGCTTCGGCATCATCCTGCATCTTTCCTTCGGCCGTGCCGGCTTCAAGGCGTTTACCAACGACCGCCGGTTCCTCAACGTTTCCGGCTCGCTGCCCGTGCGCCTGCCCGTCGAACGGCTGCACTTCTTCGATGCCGACGGCAATCGCGTCTGATTGCCGGCACCGGCCATGGTGAAAAATTAGGCGGCGTCTGCGAACTGGCCGACGCCGCCGGTTGACTTCCTGAGGACGAGGCGTACCGTTTCGGTGTCGCAAGTATCAACCGCCGTGGCGCCAACTTAAGAGAAGCAAGCACCGCCAAAACGACAGATTGACGATAGCCTTCCTTGCCTGCGCCCGGCGATTTTGAGGAAGTGTCATGCGAATTCTTGTTGTTGCCCTTGCCTTTTCGACAACCTTGCTCTGTCCGCTCGCCGCCCTCGCGCAAGAGGGTGATGCCACGGCCGGTG
This sequence comes from Ensifer sp. ZNC0028, assembly GCF_000799055.1. Classification (NCBI taxonomy): domain Bacteria; kingdom Pseudomonadati; phylum Pseudomonadota; class Alphaproteobacteria; order Hyphomicrobiales; family Rhizobiaceae; genus Ensifer; species Ensifer sp. ZNC0028. The sequence goes on along the minus strand of NZ_JTLA01000007.1, from coordinate 20,158 downwards.
CCACGGTCTTCAAGAAATGCGCCGTCTGCCATATCGTCGACAGCGATACCAACAAGGTCGGGCCCTCGCTCAACCATGTCCTTGGGCGAACCGCCGGCACCCATCCCAACTTCAGCTACTCCACGGCTATGGTCGATGCCGGCAAGGGTGGTCTGGTCTGGGACGAGACGACGCTGCGCGACTATCTGCACAATCCCAAGGCCAAGGTGAAGGGCACGAAAATGGCCTTCGTCGGGCTGAAGGACGACACGGACATCTCCAATCTTCTCGCCTATCTCAAGCAGTATTCGCAGTAGGCTGAAAAGACGAAACGCAACCGCCGCTCGCCGCGTCGGCGGCGAATTGCGACTATTGGACGTTCGTGCAAAAATTGCATCTACAGCGCCGCGCGCCTGACCAGACGCAGAGAGGTCGCTGTAGAACTTTGAATTCCTGCATGTTTTCATCCCTGGATCGGCGACGACCAAGGAAAACGTGCAGCAGAGATCTACGGATTGCGTCTTCATGCCCACAGCCGCCAGCGGCGAGGAGGGATAGAAATGGCCGTGGTCGTTATTCTGGTTTTACTGGCCGTCGGATCGGTATTGTTTCATCTGTTGAGCCCGTGGTGGTGGACGCCAATCGCGTCCAACTGGAATTACATAGACAACACGCTCATCATCACCTTCTGGATTACCGGCGTCGTCTTCGTCGCCGTGGTTCTTTTCATGGCCTATTGCGTGCTTCGCTTTCGCCATCGTCCGGGAAACCGGGCGGCCTATGAACCGGAAAACCGCAAGCTCGAAGGGTGGCTTGCCGGCGGCACGACGCTCGGCGTCGCCGCCATGCTCACCCCCGGCCTTTTCGTCTGGCACCAGTTCGTGACCGTTCCCGATGGAGCGGCCCAGGTTGAAGTCGTCGGCCAGCAGTGGCTGTGGAGCTTCCGGCTCCCCGGCGCCGACGGCAAGCTCGGAACCTCCGAGACCCGCGACATCACGCCGGAGAACTCGCTCGGCCTCAACCGCAACGATCCGGCAGCGCTTGACGACGTGGTCATCGAGGGCGGCGAATTGCATCTGGAAGTCGGTAAACCGGTCAAGATGCTGCTGCGCTCCGTCGATGTGCTGCATGATTTCTACGTGCCGGAGTTCCGCGCCAAGATGGATATGGTGCCCGGCATGGTCACCTATTTCTGGCTGACGCCCACCCGCACGGGCACGTTCGAGGTCCTGTGCGCCGAGCTTTGCGGCGTCGGTCACCCGCAGATGCGCGGCACCGTCGTCGTCGACAGTGCGGAGGACTATCAGGCCTGGCTTTCGCAGCAGCAAACCTTCTCGCAGCTGCAGGCACAAGCAGGAGTGCAGACGAAGGAAACGGCGCAGGCATTAAATGCCGCCCCGGCGCAATAGAGGCGCCCCGACGGCCAAGCGGGATGAGGAAAAGTGCTCGCGGTATCCGCCCGCATCCCGCTCGTGAGGAGACGCAATTCCATTGTTGGACGTGCGGAATTGCAGGTTCAAGGCGTTGGATCGAGATGATCCGGTGTTGGGAGGTTCTCGCAGATGGTCGATATCCGGTCAGGCACGGGCGAACAGATTGGCCCCGCTGAAGTGGAGGACGTGGAGCTCTATCATCCCCATAGCTGGTGGACGCGTTATGTCTTCAGCCAGGATGCCAAGATCATCGCCGTGCAATATGCCTCGACCGCCATCGCCATCGGCATGGTCGCCCTGGTGCTCTCCTGGCTGATGCGGCTGCAGCTCGGCTTTCCCGGCGCCTTCGCCTTCATCGATGCCGAGCGCTACTACCAGTTCATCACCATGCACGGCATGATCATGGTGATCTATCTGCTGACCGCGCTGTTTCTCGGCGGCTTCGGCAACTACCTGATCCCGCTGATGCTCGGCGCGCGCGACATGGTCTTTCCCTATGCCAACATGCTGAGCTACTGGCTCTATCTGCTCGCCGTGCTCGTGCTCGTCGCCAGCTTCTTTGCCCCCGGCGGACCGACCGGCGCCGGCTGGACGCTCTATCCGCCCCAGGCGGTTCTGTCCGGAACGCCCGGCGGCAAGGACTGGGGCATCATATTGATGCTGTCCTCGCTCATCCTCTTCGTCATCGGCTTCACCATGGGCGGGCTTAACTACGTGGTCACCGTGCTCCAGGGTCGCACGCGCGGCATGACGCTGATGCGCATGCCGCTCACCGTCTGGGGCATCTTCACCGCGACGGTGATGGCGCTGCTCGCCTTCCCCGCCCTCTTCGTCGCCTGCGTCATGATGCTGTTCGACCGGGTGCTCGGCACCAGCTTCTTCATGCCGGCGATCGTCGAGATGGGCGAACAGCTGCAGCATGGCGGCGGAAGTCCGATCATGTTCCAGCACCTCTTCTGGTTCTTCGGCCATCCCGAGGTCTACATCGTGGCGCTTCCCGCCTTCGGCATCGTGTCGGATCTCATCAGCACCCACGCCCGCAAGAACATCTTCGGCTACCGCATGATGGTCTGGGCGATCGTGATCATCGGCGCGCTCTCCTTCATCGTCTGGGCGCACCACATGTATGTCAGCGGCATGAACCCCTATTTCGGCTTCTTCTTCGCAACGACCACGCTGATCATTGCCGTGCCGACGGCGATCAAGGTCTACAATTGGGTCCTGACGCTATGGCGTGGCGACATACACCTGACGCTGCCGATGCTTTTTGCGCTCGCCTTCATCGTGACCTTCGTCAATGGCGGGCTGACCGGCCTCTTCCTCGGCAACGTCGTCGTCGACGTGCCGCTCTCCGACACGATGTTCGTCGTCGCCCACTTCCACATGGTCATGGGTGTCGCGCCGATCATGGTGATCTTCGGGGCGATCTATCACTGGTATCCGAAGATCACCGGCCGCATGCTCAATCAGGCCATGGGGCAGATCCATTTCTGGGTCACCTTCGTCGGCGCCTATCTGATCTTCTTCCCGATGCACTATCTCGGGCTGATCGGTGTTCCGCGCCGCTATTACGAGATGGGCGAGACGGCCTTCGTGCCGGCGTCCGCCCATACGCTCAACGAGTTCATCACCATCATGGCGCTGATCGTCGGTGCCGCCCAGATCGTCTTCCTCTTCAACCTCATCTGGAGCATCCGCCATGGCCGCGAGGCCGGCGGCAATCCCTGGCGGGCAACGACGCTCGAATGGCAGACGCCGGAAACGCCGCCGCGCCACGGCAACTGGGGCAAGGAGCTGCCGGTCGTCTACCGTTGGCCCTATGACTACAGCGTGCCGGGAGCCGCGGAAGATTTCATTCCGCAAACCGAGCCGGGTCCGGTAGGCCACGCTCCGGAGGGTGCCTCATGAACGTCACCCTCGTCTTCCTGGCAGTGGTCTTCGCGATCGCCGCCTGGTGGCTCAGCCGGCAGCGGCTGTTCTCGAAACCCTGGTTGGAGGTCGGCCACGCCCACGACCCGCACCCACTCGGCAGGCCTTCGATCCCGCCAGCAAAAATCGGTCTCGGCGTCTTCCTCGCCGTCGTCGCAGCGCTCTTCTCCCTCTTCATCAGCGCCTACTTCATGCGCATGGCCTCCACCGACTGGTGGTCGACGCCGATGCCGAAGATCCTGTGGCTGAACACCGCGATCCTCGCACTTGGCAGCCTGCTCCTGCATGCGGCGCGCGTCACTGCCGAACAGCATCGTGAAGAGGCGAGCCGCTCCGCGATGATCGCAGCGCTTGCCGCCGGTCTCGCCTTCCTCGCGGGCCAGGTCTTTGCCTGGCGCGAACTCACTGACGCCGGCTTCCTGCTCGCCGACAATCCGGCCAACAGCTTCTTCTACATGATCTCGGGCATGCATGGCCTGCACATTCTCGGTGGCCTGTTCGCCCTGACGCGGGTCATCGTCAAGACGCGCGCCGGCCCGATAGGCGAAAAGGCCGTGCTGTCGATCACGCTCTGCGCCACCTACTGGCATTTCATGCTGGCCGTATGGCTGGTGCTCTACGCGCTCTTTTCCGGCTGGGCCAACGACTTCGTCGAGCTCTGCCGATCCCTCTTGACCTGAAGGAGCCAAGGCATGTCCGCCGAGACACATTCGCCTGTCCGAGAGCCGCTCCACCGCCCGGCGGGACTTGCGGGCTTTGCCGCAGACTGGGCGTCGGACCAGCGGACGTTCAAGAACGTCTCCTGGGGCAAGGCGATGATGTGGATCTTCCTCTTGAGCGACACCTTCGTCTTCGGCTGTTTCCTCATCGCCTACATGTCGGCGCGCATGTCGACGGCCGTTCCCTGGCCCAATCCGAGCGAGGTCTTCGCGCTGCACATCGGCGGCTCGGACGTGCCGCTGATCCTGATCGCCATCATGACCTTCGTGCTGATCACCTCGAGCGGCACGATGGCCATGGCCGTCAATTTCGGCTACCGGCGCGATCGCAAGAAGACCGCACTTCTCATGCTTCTGACCGCCCTTTTCGGCGCCACCTTCGTCGGCATGCAGGCCTTCGAATGGACGAAGCTGATCACCGAGGGCGTGCGCCCCTGGGGCAACCCTTGGGGTGCTGCCCAATTCGGCTCGACCTTTTTCATGATCACCGGGTTCCACGGCACCCACGTCACGATCGGCGTCATTTTCCTCTTGATCATCGCCCGCAAGGTCTGGCGTGGCGATTTCGAAACCGAACGGCGCGGCTTCTTCACGAGCCGCAAGGGACACTACGAGATCGTCGAGATCACCGGCCTCTACTGGCACTTCGTCGACCTCGTCTGGGTCTTCATCTTCGCGTTCTTCTATCTGTGGTGAGGCATGGCCATGGCAGAAACGACTGTTCACACCCACGCGGCACCGGCAACAAAGGCGGAAAGCCACGCCCAAACGCACCAGCAGCACCCGATCGGCCTCTATCTGGTCGTCTGGTTGCTACTCTTCGTGCTCAGCACCTTTTCCTACCTCGTCGACTATGTCGGGCTACAAGGCTACCTCAGGTGGTCCCTGATCCTGATCTTCATGGTGCTGAAGGCGGGGCTGATCGTGGCGATCTTCATGCACATGGCCTGGGAGCGGCTGGCGCTGATCTACGCCATCCTGCTGCCACCGCTTTTGGTGCTGGTCTTCGTGGCGCTGATGGTCTCGGAATCGCACTACGTGCTCTTCACCCGCCTCACCTTCTTCGGCGCGGCACCCTGATTGCGAACGGCGCCGCCGACTGACGGCGCCATTCGGGGCCTTAGTGTTGCTGCAACCCGGTGATCATCGCGATGATCTCGTTCTTGTCGGTCTTCGCCGTCTCGCGAATGCCGATCTGCTTGCCGCGACGCAGGACGCAGATGCGATCCGACAGCTTGAACACCTGATCGAGGCTGTGGCTGATGATCAGCACGCCGATGTTGCGGCTTTTCAGCGATTCCACGATCTCCTCAACCTTTGCTGTTTCCGCGACACCGAGCGCTGCCGTCGGTTCGTCGAGCAGGATCAGCTTGCTCGCCCAATGGGTGGCGCGGGCAATGGCGACGCCCTGGCGTTGCCCGCCCGAGAGGTCGCGGATCGTCGCATGGGCCGAGGGGATGCGGACATCCAGTTCCTTCACCAGCGTCTCCGTCTCGGAAATCATCCGGCGACGGTCGAGCAGGCCGAAACGGTTTACCGGCTCGCGGCCGAGAAACATGTTCATGTAGACCGTCTGCTGGTCGGCAAGCGCCAGGTCTTGATAGACGACCTCGATGCCATGGGCGCGCGCCATGGTGGCGTTCGACATCGCCACGGTCTGGTTCTCGATGGTGATCGTACCCGAGGTCGGCGTGTAGACGCCGGAGATGATCTTGATCAGCGTCGACTTGCCGGCGCCGTTGTCGCCGACGAGCGCCACGATCTCGCCCGGACGGACCTCCAGCGAGAAATTCTCGATCGCGGTGACGCCGCCGAAGGTCTTGCGGATGTCTTTCAGCTTCAGGACCGGCTCTGCTGCAGCACTAACGTTCGCGTTCATGATGTCGCCCCTCATACCGGCCAGGCTGCGGTTTCGCCGAAACCGTTTTCGATCGTTTCCACCTTCGGCGCGCCCTTGGAGATGCCCGACACGCCGACGACATAAGCGCGGGTGACGAAGGCCTGGCCGCGGAAGCCGAACACCGCCGTATCGCCGGGCTTCGGCGCAGCCGGTCCACTGGCGTCGATCATCGCGTAATAGTCGATCGCCGAGGGTGGCGGCACTTCGACGCTTCGAAGCGCCGATGCGGCCGTGGTCGGCTCAGTCGATACGATCGCCTTGACGTCGTAGTCCGGGAAGATCGGATCGATGTAGAAGCCGCCACCGAAGCAATAGGCCTTGCCGCCCGAGAGATGGGAGACCTCGGTGAGGTAGAGTACCGCCGGCAGTTCCGGCAGATCTTCCATCACGTGCAGTGCGGTGGTGCCGTGCAGACCGTTGCCCGGCTCGCACTGCGTCGCGCCCGCTTCGGCAAGGGCCGGCAGCATGACGCTGGAGGTCGTGCCCGGCGCATTCACCTCGATCCCATTGCGGCCGGCCTTGGCCAGCGCCTCGGCAGCCTTCGAGAGCGTCGAAAGATTGTGCGTCGGCTTTACCTTGCGGCTTTCATGATCGAAGAGCAGCGCAGGAAAAGTGGTGATGCCGGCAAAACGGCCACCGGCGAGGCCATCGAGACGATCCGCCACCGCGGCAACGTCGCTGGCATCGAACCCGCCTTCATGACCGCGGTAGAAGGTGTCGCCTTCCGCCCTGATGCGGGCGAGCAGATCCTGCCGATAGCCGGCGGCATGCGCGCCGGCTGCCGCTTCTGCTGCCTTCTCGGCGTTGAAGACCGTCCAGTAGTCCGGCCGGAAGGTCTTCGCTGCGGCAGCCGCCTCATGGCGTGCGACCTGCTGCAGGTGGCCGAGATGGCCGACCTTCAAGCCTGCCTTGTGGGTGGCGCGGGCACAGGCCATGTCGACGGCAACCGAACGATCGATGCCGCCGCGCTGGACGGCATCACAGAACGAGCTGGAGCGGCCAACCTGCTTGGTCATGGCAAAGGTCTTCAGGCCGAGGCGACGGGCCTCGTTGCTCATGATCGCCGCATTGCCTTCGACCGTATCGAGGTCGAGCACGTAGGCGTTGGCCGGGATCTTGCCCTGCTGGTGCAGGGCCATCGCCGCTTCGATGAATGCCGGGTTGCGGCGGCGCAGAACGTCGAGAAACATGAAATCCTCCTTCAGCGGGACTTTTCGCGCAGCGACACGGCGACCGCAGCGAGGATGATGAGACCGCGAACGATCATCTGGTCGGAAACGGAAAGGCCCATCAGGATCAGGCCATTGTTGAGCATACCCATCATCAGCGAGCCGACGAGCGCACCAATGATCGTACCCTTGCCGCCGTTGAGCAGCGTGCCGCCGACGATGACGGCGGCAATCACCGTCATCAGGTCGGTCTCGCCAAGGGTATACTTGGCCGCCTGCAGCCGGCCGGCGTAGAGCAGGCCGGCAAGCCCCGCGAGACCGCCGCTGATGACAAGCACGGCGAGCCGGATGCGCGGCACGCTGATACCCGAGACGCTCGCCGCACGGCTGTTGTCGCCGGTCGCCAGCACATGGGCACCGAAGCGGGTTTCGCGGTAGATGATGTGGCCGCAGACGACCGCGACGATCGTCCACCAGATCAACGAGGGAACACCGAGGAACGAGCCCGAGCCGAAGAAGCCCGTAAAGGTGCTGTCGGTTACCGGGATCGAGCGCAGGTTCGTCATCGAGCGGGAGACGCCTGCGAAAAGCCCGAGCGTCGCCAGCGTCACCAGGAACGACGGCAGTTTGACATAGGCGACCAGCGCGCCGTTCAGGAGCCCGACCAGCACGCCCGCGCCGATCCCGGCGACGACGCCGGCCACCAGGCCGTATTCGTTGATTGTCACCGCCGCCGCCAGCGCCGAAACGGCAACGGTCGAGCCGATCGACAGATCGATCTCGCCGGCCGACATGACGAAGACGAGGCCGATCGCCATGATCGTCACCGGCGCTGTCTGCAGCATGATGTTCGACAGGTTGCGAACCGTCAGAAAGCCGCTGTCCTTCAAGACGATGGCGAAGAACAGAAAGATCGCCAGGAAGCCGAGATAGACGACGTATTGCTGCAGGTTGAGGCGGCTGACGAGGCTTGCCGGCTGGCCGCTCGCGCTGGAATGGGCACTGGACATTATTCTTCCTCCGAAGGCAGGGGGATGCTCCCCCTGCACTACGGCGCCGCACGTCCGGTCAGACGCGCAAAGGTCGCCGCAGCACTATGAGAAGCTGCATGTTCTGTCCCAAATCGACGACGATTTGGGACGCATGCAGCGGGCATCATTTCATCACTTCATCGCATCCGCGATCGTCGCGGGCACATCCTTGTTCAGAGACTTTTTCCAGCCATCGGCGACCGTCGCCTTGGTGACGGCGAGCGAGTCGACCACCAGGAAGGGCTCGGCCTTTTGGCCGACCAGAGAGCCGGCCGCGGCACGCGCTGCGGTGACGCCGATATTGTAGGCTTCGTCGGCGACGAGCGCTGCGATGTTGCCGCCCTTGACCATATCGAGCGCTGCCGGTTCGTTGAGGTCGAGCGTCACGATCTTGGTGTGGCTGTTGCCGGCGCCGCGCAGAGCCGACAGCACGCTCAGTGCCGGTTCGGCCCAGGTGACATAGATGCCGTCGAGATCCGGGTTCTGGGTGATCATGCCTTGCGCGATCTCTTCGCTGCGGGCGGGATCCGCCATGCCGGCCTCGGCAACGATCTTCATGTCAGGATAGTCCTGCTCGATCGTCGACTTGAAGGCGCCATCGCGCTGGTTGGTCACATAGAAATCGGCGTCGTGATAGATGTAGCCGAGCTTGCCCTTGCCGCCGAGCGCATCCGCCATGGCAACGGCCGCCTTGTTGCCCATCTGGAACAGGTCGTCCGAGACGATCGTCACATAGTCCTTGCCATGCTCGTAGCCGGCCGGCGAATTGTCGACGAAGGCGAGCTTCACGCCGGCGGTGCGCGCCGGATCGTAGACCACGGCGGCGCTCGCCGGATCGACCGGCAGCGACAGGATGATCGAGGGCTTCTTGGCAAGCACGGTCTCAACATCCGCCTTCTGGCGGGCGGCATCGAAGCCGGCATCGGTCTGTGCGACCACCTCGACGCCGAGGCGCTTGAATTCGTCCTGGGCGCCGCTGTTGACGGCATTGGTGTACTCGCTCATCTCGTGCCAGACGAGCGCTGCGGTAAATTTGCCGTCCTTGATCTGTTGTTCCTGCTCCGCCGTCAGCATCAGGCTGCTCGCGGGCGTCGGCGCCTCACCATGCGGCCCTGTGGTCTTGCCGTCTGCGGCAAAGCCGGATGTTGCGGCAAATACCGTCGCCAGCAACGCGAAATGTCTCACTGCCCTGTGCATCTCTGCCTCCCTTTGGGATGGTGCCGCCGGAAACGTCCTCTCTCCCGGCGGCCATCGGATTACTTCGCTGCCGGATTACTTGGCCGCGTCGAGCACCGACTGCGGTGCATCGCGGTTGAGCGACTGCTTCCAGCCGTCCGCGACGTTTTCCTTGGTGACGGTCAAAGCCGGGGCAACGACGAAGGCCGGCGTCTGCTGCCCGAGCAGCGACTTCAGGCCGGTCGCAGCCATGGCGCGTCCAAGCTCATAGGCCTTGTCGGCAACAAGCGCCGTCACGTTGCCACCCTTGACCATGTCGAGTGCCACCGGTTCGGCAAGATCGAGCGTGACGATCTTGGTTTTGGTATTGCCGCTCGAGCGCAGGGCGGAGAGCACGCCGTCGGCAGGCTCGGCCCAGGTCACGTAGATGCCGTCGAGATCAGGATTCTGCAGCAGCATCGCGCTTGCCAGTTCCTCGGCACGTGCCGGGTCGGAGATGCCCTGCTCGGCAACGATCTTGATATCCGGATAGTCCTTCTCGATCGTCGACTTGAACGCCTGGTCGCGCTGGTTCGTCACATAGTAGCTGGCGTCATGGAAGATGTAGCCGACCTTGCCCTTGCCGCCGATCGCCTTGGCCAGCGCATCGGCCGCCTGCTTGCCCATCTGGAAAAGATCGTCGGTGACGATCGAGGCATAGTCCGTGCCCTGCTTGTAACCGCTCGGCAGGTTGGAGAGGAAAACGAGCTTGCTGCCATCGGTCACCGCTTGGCGGAAGGCTTCGGCCGAGGTGACCGGATCGAGCGGCAGCGCCAGGATGACGTTCGGCTTGGCGGCAAGCGCGGTCTCGATGTCGCTACGCTGGCGGGCGGCGTCGAAGCCTGCATCCGTCGTCACCGCAATCTCGACGCCGGCGCGGGCAAACTCATCCTTGGCACCGGCCGAAACGGCATTGGTGAAGTCGGACGAAGTGTGCCACAGCAGCGCTGCCTTGTAGCCCTTGCCCTTGAGCGCGCCGATATCGGCATCGGTCAAGGCGACATCGGCGCTCGGCGTCGCGGTCTCCCCGGACGGACCGACCGTCTGGGCGGATGCGGCATTGGCGGCAAGCACGAAACCGCTGACGAGCGCAGCAGCCATCAATTTCTTCAAGATCATTTTCGTTCTCCCTCTTGTTTGGCAGTTCAGTCCATGACGCCGCAGTAGCGCGCCATGAAGGCGGCAAATCCGACGATCCCGGCGAGGTATTCCTCCACCTCGACCCGTTCCTCGTAGGTATGGCAATTGCGGATATCGCCGGGGGCGCAGTAGACGGCAGGCACGCCCAAGCGATTGACGAAGAACGGCGATTCCGACCAGAAGGGGGCACCCTCGATCACCCCGCGCCCGGTCATGGCTTCCGCCATGGCGGTCGACAGCGCACCGACTTCGCCGGCCGTTTCGTCGATTTCAGCCGCCGTGCCGCCAAGCGCGTGGTCGCGACCGGCCGGATAGGAAAACTCGACCGTGATTTCCGGATCGGTGATCGCCGAGTGCACCGCAGCCTCGATCTCGGCTGCCGCCGTGTCCAGCGATTCCCCCGGCAGGAGCTTGCGGATCAGCGACAGGGTGCAGCGCTCGGGCACGGCGATGTAGCCGCCGCCGGCAAGGCCCGTGATCAGCAGGAAACTGCGGCCGATCAGCTTGTGCTCGGCTCGTGCAGCGATTTCGTCGGAGTGTTTCCAGAGCGCCGACATCGCCGCATGGCTGGCGCGCAGCGCATCCTTGCCAAGTTCCGGTACGCCGAAATAGGCGGACTTGCCTGTTATCGTGATGTCGGTGATGAAAAAGCCGATCTGCGCCGGATAGACGGACAGCCGGGTCGGCTCGACATAGACGACGAAATCCGGCCGCGCGATCTCACCCGCCTCGATCCGGCCGACCAGATCCTTGATGCCGGCCGACACGCCGGTGCCCGGCTGGCCGCTTTCCTCGTCACCGATGAAGGCAAAGGCCACATCGCCGACGAGATCGACGCCGGCCTTGTCGAGCAGCGACAGCGCCGCCAGCGACGCGCAGATGCCGGCCTTCAGATCGCCCGAGCCACGGCCCCAGACAGCGCCGTCGATGATCGGTGCGGCGAAGGGATCCTCGCGCTCGGTACCGGCCCAATGTTCGCGCCAGCCGTCGACATGCACCGTATCCGTATGGCCGATGAACAAAAGGCGTGGCCCCTTGCCACGGCCCTTGCGCTCCGCCCAGACGTTCGGCCGACCCGGCAGGAATTCCGCCGTTTGCAAGCCTTCAAGGCCAAGGCGCTGCATCGTTTCGGCCAGAAAGGCGACGAAATTCGCCTCGTTGCCGGTAATGCTCTCACGCCCGATCGCGCCACGAAAAAGATCGACCGCCGCGTCGCGGTCAAGCACCGCCCGCAAACGTTCGACCAGACCGTCATTCATCGTCATCACATCGCCTCCCGAAGCGCGTTGACGTTTGCCCGCGGCAGCGAAATCCGACCGTCGGGTGCATCGACCCCGAAGAGAGTATTGTGCAACTGACCGAGCCCGATCGCCGCCGCCCCGATGATTGCGGCGCGCGCGCCGAGTTCACCGGTCTCGACATTGACCGGATAAGGGAAGCACTGCGGCAGGAAGGATTTCACCCGCTCGAGCATTTCCGGACGAAGCCCGATCGAGCCGCCGAGGATAACCTTCTGCGGGTTGGCGATGGCAGCGATCGCCGCAACACCGGCGGCCAGATACCGCGCCGTGTCGTCCAGCACCGTCAGCGCTGCCACATCGCCGGCTTCCGCCTTGGCAAAGATGGTGGGCACGGTGACCGTGTTGCCCGAAAGTGCCGCGTAGCGCTCCGCCATGCCATGCGAGGCAACTGCCCGCTCGAAGGCGCCGGTGCGCAGCGATTCCGCCTCGAACGGATCAGCGCCGAGCGGCAGGAAACCCATTTCGCCGGCGGCATTGCTGACGCCGCGCACCAGATGGCCGCCGACCATCAGGCCGCTACCGACACCGGTGCCGAGCGCCACATAGGCGAGGTTGTCGATGCCCTGCCCCTGCCCCAGCCAGTTTTCGCCGAGGACGGCGAGATTGACATCGTTCTCGAGCATCGCGCCGAAACCGAGCACCTCTTCGAAGGCACCGACGACATCCATCGTGTCGAAGCCGGCGATATTCGGCGCAAGCAGCACACGGCCGGTCTCGCTGCAGGGCGCGCCGGGAACGCCGACGACCGCTAGCCGGATCTTCTCGCGGGCAATCTGCTGCCGGTCTGCCGCATCAAAGGCCATGGCGGCAATTTGCTCCACGACGAAGCGGCCGCCACGCGGATCGGTCGGCGCCGTGTCTTCGGCAAAGATCTGGCAGGCGAGATCGGTGATCGCCACGCGCACTTTCGTGCCGCCGAGGTCGACGGCGATGATGAAGGCGGCATCGCACACCAGTTCGTAGGTGACGGCCGTGCGCCCGACATGGCCGCTGGTGCGCCCCGTCTCCTGCACCCAGCCCTCTTCCTCGAGGCCGCGAACGATCTCGGAAATGGTCTGCTTGGAAAGGCCGGTCTGCTTCGAGATCGACGCACGCGAAATTGGCCCGCCCTGGACGATCGCCTCCATGACGGAGCGCTGGGAGAACTTCCGGGAGATGCGCAAGCTGTCGTTCACGGGGACCTCTTTTAATTCGTTCTGTTACCGAACTTATTAAGATCAGGCATCGCTGTCAATCTTGCCCGATAGGATTATCTTTCATGGCGAACGGCGCGGTCTGCGGAGAAACAGGGCAACGGCGATGACGCATTCGGATGCGTCGCCATTTGCGATATGCTAGATGAAATCAGATTGGCGCGGAGGGCGCTTTTTCTCAAGAAATCAGTGGCATGACCGTCTCGACAGCTCTCGTTCCGCGATCCGCAAAATGCTCGGCTCTGGTCGTGCAGTTTGATGATTATGTCGTAGACAGGCTCTGGTCGTGATCCGTCACGCCCTAAAATCCGGCATCCAATCCAACCAGGGTCGCAATCAATGGCAGAGTTTCCGCAAAAGGCGAAAGTTGTAATCATCGGGCTGGGGGGCATCGTCGGCGCCTCGATCGCGCATCACCTGATCGAGCGCGGCTGGGATGACATCGTCGGCATCGACAAGTCGGGCGTGCCGACCGATATCGGCTCGACCGCACACGCCTCGGACTTCTGCTACACCACCAGCCACGATTATCTCTCGGTCTGGACGACGCAGTATTCGATCGATTTCTTCGAGAAGATGGGCCACTACGCCCGCATCGGCGGCCTGGAAGTGGCCCGCACTGGTGACGATGTCTGGATGGAAGAGATCAAGCGCAAGCTTTCCTCCGCCAAGGCCTTCGGCACCCGCGCCCACTATGTTTCGCCGGCTGAAATCAAGGCGATGTTCCCGCTGATCGAAGAAGATCAGGTGATGGGCGGCATGTTCGATCCGGACGCCGGCCTCGTCATCCCGCGCTCGCAGACGGTTGCCGGCAAGCTGGTCGATGCGGCGGAAAAGTCGGGCAAGCTGCAGGTCTTCGGCAACACGCCGGCAAAATCGCTGATCGTCGAAAACGGCCGTATCAAGGGCGTCGTCACCCATCGCGGCACGATCATGGCCGACCACGTCATCGTCTGCGCCGGCATCTGGGGCCGCCTGATCGCCGAAATGGTCGGCGAGGATCTGCCGGTCATGCCCGTCGACCACCCGCTCACCTTCTTCGGCCCGTACAACGAGTTCGAGGGCACCGGTAAGGAAATCGGCTTTCCGCTTCTGCGCGACCAGGGCAACTCCGCCTATATGCGCGACACCGGCGACCCGAAGACCACCGAGGGCGGCCAGATCGAGTGGGGCTATTACGAGACCACCAATCCGCGCCTCTGCCATCCGCGTAACATCCTTGAAAAGCACGAGGCGCGCCTGTCGCCCTCGCAGCGTGACCTCGAGATGGAACAGATCATCGAGCCGCTCGAGCGCGCCATGGAGCTGACGCCAATCCTCGGCGAACTCGGCTATAACGAGAGCCATTCCTTCAACGGTCTGCTGCAGGTTTCGGCCGCCGGCGGCCCCTCCTGCGGCGAGAGCCAGAAGGTGCGCGGCCTGTGGTATTGCGTCGCCATCTGGGTGAAGGACGGCCCCGGCTACGGCAAGCTGATCGCCGACTGGATGACCGACGGCCGCACCGAGATCGACCACGCCTCGATCGACTATTCCCGTTTCTATCCGCATCAACTCGAGGAAAAATTCATCGAGGGCCGCTGCTTCGAGGCGGCGCAGAAGATCTACTATCCGGCCGTGCACACGCGCGAGCCCTATGCCACCGGCCGCAATGTCAAGCGCTCGCCCTTCTACGAGCGCGAAAAAGAGCTCGGCGGCTACTTCATGGAACTCGGCGGCTGGGAGCGCGCCCATGGCTACGCCGCAAACGAGCACCTTCTGGAGAAGTACGGCGACCGCGTACCGGTACGTGAAAACGAATGGGACAGCCGCCATTTCTGGCGTGTTTCCAACGCCGAACATCTGGCGATGAGCGAGGATTGCGGCATCGTCAACCTCTCTCACTTCCACATGGTCGACATCGAAGGCCCTGACCATGTCGAGCTTCTGGAGTGGCTTTGCGCCGCCAAGGTCGGCGGCGACGCCAATATCGGCAAGGGCATCTACACCCACTTCCTCGACGACGAGGGCATGGTGCGGGCCGACTTCACCGTCTTCCGCATGGCAGACCGCTGCCGTCTCGTGAACGGCGCCGACGCCGGCCCGCGCGACTTCCAGTACATGCGCCGTGTCGCCGAAGACCGTGGCCTCAACGTCACCATCACCGATGTGTCGGAGAAGTTCATCACCATCGGCATCTGGGGGCCGAATGCCCGTGAGAACCTGAAGAAGGTGGTTGCCGATCCGGCAGGCCTCGACATCGAGAACTTCGCTTTCGCCGCCATCAAGCCGATCGAGATCGCCGGCAAACATGTGACCGCCTTCCGCATCTCCTACGTCGGCGAGCAGGGCTGGGAACTGCACATGAAGTACGAGGACGGTCTCGCCGTCTGGGACGCGCTGCGCTCGACCGGCGTCATGGCCTTCGGCGTCGAAACCTATGCGAACTCGCGCCGCATGGAAAAGAGCCTGCGCCTGCAGAACGCCGACCTTCTTACCCAGTACAACCTGATCGAAGCCGACCTTGCCCGCCCGAAGGTCAAGGACGTCGACTTCCGCGGTAAGGCAAAGCACCTCGAGTACAAGGCGCGCGAGCATCAGCCGGCCATGCTTTGCACGCTGGTCATGACGGAAAACACCGACAGGAACGGCGTCAAGCGCTATCCGGTCGGCACGCTGCCGGTCATCGATCCAGAAACGGGCAAGGTTCTCATCGACGAACTCGGCCGCCGTTCCTACACCACCTCGATCGCCTTCGGCCCGACGATCGGCAAGAACATCGCCCTTGCCTACCTGCCCTGGTCCCATTGCCAGGTCGGCCGCAAGCTCAATGTCGAATATTTCGCCGAGACCTATCCGGTCGAAGTTGTCGGCATCGGCTACAAGCCGCTCTACGACCCGGAAAACCTGAAGCCGCGCAGCTGATCGAGCGGCATCAGTCACAAAAACGCAAAAGGCCCGCTCGGATCCGAGCGGGCCTTTTGCGTGGCGACCAAGATTGCGTCAGGGCAGCACGTGTCCTGCCGCGGTAAAGAGACGATACCAGTCCTCTCGCGATAGCGTGATGTCAGCGCCGGGGGCGATATCGGCCAGCCGCTCGGGGCTCGTCGTTCCAAGCACCACCTGAATGTTGCCCGGATGGCGGGCGATCCAGGCATAGGCGATGGCCGATGGCGAAACACCGTACTTGCCTGCGAGTTCGTCCAGCACCCGATTGAGTTCGGGAAAGTTCTTTTCGTCGCCGACGAAGACACCGCCGAAGAACCCCTGCTGGAACGGCGACCAGGCCTGCAGCGTCATGCGGTTGATGCGCGAATAGACGACCACTTCGCCATCGCGATCGATCGATTGCTCGAGACCTGCCATATTGGCGGCGATCCCGAAGGCGACCGAAGGCGCATGGGCAATGCTGAGCTGGATCTGGTTGGCGACGAGCGGCTGGCGGACTGCCGTTTTCAAGAGATCGATCTGTCGAGGCGTGTGGTTGGAGACGCCGAAATGCCGGACTTTGCCGGCCGCGTGCAATGCGTCGAAGGCCTCCGCCACCTCCTCCGGTTCCACCAGCGCGTCCGGGCGGTGCAGCAAGAGAAGGTCGAGATAGTCGGTCTTCAGCGCCGCCAGCGATCGATCGACCGACTGCAGAATATGCTCTTTGGAGAAATCGAAATAACCGCGGCGGATCCCGCACTTGCTCTGGATGACGATCTGTTCGCGCTCTGCCGGCTTCAGCCGCAACGCATCGCCGAAACGGCGCTCGCAAGCATGCAGCTCGCCACCATAGATATCAGCATGGTCAAAGACGTTGATGCCGACGTCCCTTGCCTTGCCATAGAGCCGGCTTATGGCGTCATCGCTGAGATCGACAATCCGCATCAGGCCGAGAACGGCAGAGGAAACGGAAAGGTCGGTTGGTCCCAGATTGAATCTTTTCATCGGCTCGCACCATCAACA
The DNA here is from genome assembly GCF_000799055.1 of Ensifer sp. ZNC0028. Lineage (NCBI taxonomy): Bacteria > Pseudomonadati > Pseudomonadota > Alphaproteobacteria > Hyphomicrobiales > Rhizobiaceae > Ensifer > Ensifer sp. ZNC0028. The sequence continues at coordinate 3,222 of NZ_JTLA01000007.1, read as the reverse complement.
TCGTTTCGAGGGAAGATCTTCGCAAAGGTGCGGCGTGGCCAACCTTGCGAAATCTTTGATCCTCAATCTCTAAGCAGCCCAAGGGCGCTTGGCAAACGCCTTTGGGACAAACCATAGAGACGATGCGACCGCTGCACCCAAGCGGAAAAGGTCAGGGCATCGGACGTCCCAACAGGCGCGGGCGGTCCGGGCAGACGTCGAACGCCCGCCCCTGCCTGGACCGGTCAGGCCGCGGACCGATAGCGCTCGGCCGGCAACGACTGTGCAAAGTTGGGCAGCATTGCCTGCCGCGCCGTATCGAGTGTGCTCCACTGATCGGCATCGGGAAGCGGCGGGATGGTCACCAGTTCGCGCCGGTCGTAGCCGACCAGCGCCGCATCGACGAGATCGCCGACCTCCATCACGCCTGAAAGCGTGTCGACATCGACGCCGGCATGATCCCAGATCTCGGTGCGCGTCGCAGCGGGCAGCACCGCCTGAACGTAGACCCCTTTGGTGGCGAGTTCGACATTCAAGCCTTGAGAGAGGAACAGCACAAACGCCTTGGTCGCGCCGTAGACGGTTGCGCCCATTTCCGGCGCAAGCCCGACGACCGACGCGATGTTGATGATCGCCCCCTCGCCCCTCACCGCAAAACCCGGTGCTGCCGCATGCGCCAGCCGGGTGACGGCCGTGACGTTGAGCGCGATCAGCTTTGCGATGTCTTCGTTCTGCTGTTGCAGAAAGCCGCGCGGAATGGACGTTCCCGCATTGTTGACCAGCACGCCGATGCTGCGGTCGACGCGTAACCTTTGTTCGATCCTGGCGAGATCCTGCTCGTCGGTCAGGTCCGCCGGCACCACATCCACCGCCACACCGGTTTCGTTCCTAAGGCGCTCAGCGAGAGCGTCAAGGCGCGCTGCATTGCGCGCGACCAGCACGAGATCATGACCGCGGCGGGCAAAGCGCTCCGCATAGACGGCACCAATACCGGTGGAGGCACCGGTTACGAGGACTGCTGGCTTGCTGCTCATCGATTGTGCTCCTTGGGTTTATTCATGACAGCCATCATGTATTTGGATATATGATAACCATCATGTATAATGTCAATCGAAATTTCAGGAGACGATGATGCGCGTGAGCCGGAAGCAGGTCGAAGAGAACAAGAAGACGATCCTGGAGGCGGCCGGACAGCTGTTTCGGGAGCGCGGCTTTGAGGCCGTCACCGTTACCGATGTCATGAAGGCGGCGGGCCTTACCCACGGCGGCTTCTACGGCTACTTCAAGTCGAAGGAGGATCTGATCGCGCAGACATTGGCCGGGCTGCAGGGAGAAACCGAGCCGCTGACGGTGGACCTCACATCCGTCGCACGACGTTACCTCACGCCAGCGCATCGGGACGATGTTGGCCACGGCTGCCCGCTTGCAGCCCTCGCATCGGAGGTGAGCCGCCAACCGGGGGCTGCACGGTCGGAGATGACAGGCGCCTTGAAGCGCCAGTTCGCCCGGTTCGGCAAGGTCGCGCTGGGGACGGATGAGCATGAGAAGCGCCGCGCGGCAATCGGCAGTTCTGCAGCCATGATCGGCGCACTTATCCTGGCGCGCATGACCGACGACCCCGACCTGTCGACAGAAATTCTCGATGAGACGCGGGCGTGGCTTTCCGGCCACGATCACGGAAAGCTGGCAAGCCAGGATCTCTTCGAAGGAGAGACCGGCGCTTAGATCTGAACCATGCCGCAGAAAATGCGCCGCGGTTTGTGGTCACGCTACGCGGCTAGTTTAGGTATTAGAGCGCAGGCGGCAGAGCGAGGCGGCGACCAAGTGCTTGGCAGATCCTCTAACGTGTGGAATTCGATCGCTGGTCACTCCGCCGGAAACGATAACCCGGGGAGACAAAGGCATCGTTGATGAGGGGGCGTGAGGCGCCCGAAGACAAACCGCCAAGGCGCTTTCCCCGGGTTGGGCATAGGGAGGTTCGCCCCAAGGCCCGCCAATCGCGCCTCATCCGATGCAGAGGCGATGCTTTATCGCGCCGTCACCGGGGCTCAGGCCAGCCGAATTTCTTCGTCCAGTAGCCGTTCCATTCATTCGCCGACTGTTGCGTTCGCCGGTAAATCCGCTCGGCCTCCTCCTCCGCTTTCAAGGCCTCCGCGAGCGCCGCATCACCCTTCGCATTGGCGCGCGCCTTTTGCGCGATATCGAGACCGATCCGCGCTTCTGCCTGCGCATCCGCCAGGAACTGGCCTGAGCTATGGCCTTCGGCATCGGTAACATGGTGCAACTGCCTGCCGGCGGTTTTCAGATTATAACCGAGCACGATCTCGGTCTCGGCAAAACGGCTGCGATTGCCGCGCACCGTCGCGGTTAGCGCATTGGCGATCGCCTCTTCATGTCTGAGACCGGGATTGTTGACCAGTTCCGCTTCGACCCGGCCCGCGAAAATCTCACCCTGCTCGTTGAGGATCTCCTTCAGCACTGCCTTCACATTGGGGTCGCTGGATTTGAAGCGGTCGGAGTTCAGCAATTCCAGCGCGGTTCCGACAAAAGCGTCAGCCCTCGCCTTCAACTCCAGCATGCTGTTGTTGACCGCACCCTGCGCCTGCGTCGTTGCTCGGCCAGGCTCCGCTGAAACGCCGTTCGCGGCCTTGAGGATGCTGTTCGCGCTGTCGGCAGAACCAGTTTTCTCCTCGGCCTCGGTGGCTGTCCGCCTGAGGATTTCCAAGGCAACATTGCTCGTTGGCGATATGGTGGTCACGGGTGGATCTCCGCGGCGAAGGCGGTGCTCCTGCACCTGCCTGCCGAATGGGTGCGCACAGCCTCATGCTATCGCGGGAATCAAGGATGAAAGCAACTATCGATTGCATATCTTAATAAACGGGTAACGCCAATCATCGAAGCAGACCATGCAGCTGCCTCGCCCATTCTCCGAAGCGAAACCCGACGATGCGCTCCGATTTGAGCGCCTCGCACGACGCTTCTCCTTGCCGAACACTGCGACAAAGGCCCTGCTCTTCCTCCGATGAGCGAGCCAAGCCTATGCGTTACGCGTCGGGTCGTTATGTGTCGGTGTCGGGGGCGTAATGCGTTCAGGCCTCGCGCCTGCTCTCTCTGCTTGCGCGCTGTCATCCTCGGCGAAGCGGCAAGCGCCGCTAGCGGCCGTGTGCACATCCTCCCGGCTTGCGGCCACTACGTCCCGCTGGAGCGACCGTTTGCGCTGAATGCCATCCTGCGCGATGTCAT